>JBBIVS010000231.1:0-6304 GCA_037439605.1 Draconibacterium sp.
ATTGCCGTTCCGTGCTGGTCGTCGTGAAAAACCGGGATATCAAGTTCATTTTTAAGGGTTTCTTCAATCTCGAAACATTCAGGGGCTTTAATATCCTCGAGGTTTATTCCCCCAAAAGTGGGTGCAATTGCCTTCACAACTTCAATCAGTTTTTTTGGATCCTTTTCATTTACCTCAATGTCGAAAACATCAACATCGGCAAATATTTTAAAGAGTAAACCTTTTCCCTCCATAACCGGTTTGCCTGCCAGCGGGCCGATATCTCCCAGTCCCAGTACTGCAGATCCATTCGAAATTACAGCAACCAGATTTCCTTTTGAAGTGTACTTGTATGCATCATCAGGATTCTTTTGAATTTCCAGACATGGTTCGGCTACTCCGGGTGTGTAGGCCAGCGATAAATCGTATTGTGTACTGTGGGGTTTTGTTGGTATCACCTCTATTTTACCTGGACGCCCTTTTTCGTGATAATTAAGGGCATCAATTCTGTTGATTTTGGCCATGAAAAAAGTTTTATTGTTTTTTTATAAATTTAGGTATTTGGAAATTACGTTTATAGGATTTTGATCAGGTTTATATGACTTTTTTTATGAATTTAAATTTTATGAATAGAGTAATAAAATTAATGATTAGCTGACCTGTAAAGTAATAATTGTTACAAAAATATGGCATGACAACTTATAAAGTAAAACACCCTTATTATTTCCCAAATCGGGACAAAAAAACCCACACGCGTTTATATAGTTTTAAATAATGATATATCTTTGAACCTATAATTTAAAGATTTAATTATGGAAACTGAAAAGAAATTATTGGGATTACTTAACGACGCAGCAGTAATTGTTCACAAGTATTATTTTGAAACTAACATGTCGGTTAAAGACACTTGTATGATTGTTCAGCTTTTGGCAGAAAACTATGCAAAAAACATTGATGAGTTACCTGAAGACGAATACACAATTAAAAAATAAATCTTTTCACATTTGATTTGATTTTTGATTAACCATATTCTGAACATAAAATCAGTTTATGGAAGAATTGAGGTTTTACCTGATTTATCTTCAAGCCATGCGGAATGTAATTTCTGGTTCCGTTATTTAGTTGGCTGCTTTTTGTGAAAAGTAATATTCCGGTTGATGCTGAAACAATTTCAGTAAGTTTTCAGTTTAAATTGATCTCGCAGCGATATTTACGGGAGTTTATTCTGTCAGTCAGATTTTTTACAAGTTGCTGTTAAAAAGTGGTTTTATTTTGTAATTGAATAACCCAAAAAAAGTGGAATTATGAGTTCAAGAAGACAAAGTGCCGAATTAAAAATGCAGGAGTTAAGAAAGCACAACCGCAAGAGTTATTCTGTTGAGGAAAAAATAAGAATTGTACTGGAAAGCCTGAAATCTGAATCAAGTATCGATGAAATATGTCAGAAAGAAGGAATAGGCCCCGTTTTATTAAACAACTGGATCAAAGAGTTTATTGAAGGTGGAAAAAGCAGGTTAAGCGGAGATACTAAACGCGAAGGCCCTGCGAGCGAAATACAAATTTTAAAAAACGAAAATACAGATTTAAAGCAGCTTGTAGCAGAACTTACACTTGAGTTGCGCTTGCTTAGGAAAAGCCTTAATGGTGTTGAATAGGCAACCATCAGTTTAACCCCAGTCGGTTTTATCAATCAAACTATCAGTAATAAGTCAATTAAAAATACCTGGAAATAAAAAAAGAGCTGCAAAATATCAATTTGCAGCTCTATCATTTTCAGTAGCGAGAGCCGGGCATGATCCGGCGACCTCATGATTATGAATCATGCGCTCTAACCAGCTGAGCTACCTCGCCATGATTTCAATTTTTTGAGGCTGCAAATATAGTATTTATTTTTATTTCACTTTTATTTTCAATTAAAAATTGCCGGTGTTGAAAACGTATGCTGTTTTGTATGTTGTATGTTACAATCAGATTATATATATTGGCGAAAAATCGAATTAATGACTGACAAGACTAAAATACAACTTGAATATATTTTGAATTGTTCGCCAAAAGTTTTGTTCAACTGGTTAAGCACCGCATCGGGCCTGGCAGAATGGTTTGCTGATGATGTGAAGGTGAAAGCCAAGAAGTTTACTTTTATTTGGGAAGGTTCTGAGCAGGTTGCAGAGATGACCTTGCACAAGGAAAACAGGTTAGTCAGGTACACATGGTTAGATGTAGAAGATGTTTATTTTGAATTCAGAATTTCGCAGGATGAACTTACAGGTGATGTTTCGTTAATAATTATTGATTTTGCCAAAGAGGATGAATTAGATGAAACCAAAGGGTTATGGGATACGCAAATAGCCGATCTTAAACATATTTTAGGTTCGTAAGTTTACCTTTGTTCTTTTCTTGTATTTCATCAGTTCTGATACTTCTTAACCTGAATTAACCTTTACAATTCCTAAAATAACGTAGTTTTGCACTTGTGCAAATCAAAATCATTAGAATGAAGCGATTACATTTATACGTTATCAAATCTTTTCTGGGGCCGTTTTTTATGACCTTCTTTATTGTTGTATTCGTACTTCTTATGCAATTTTTATGGCGATATGTTGGTGATCTTGTAGGTAAAGGATTGGATTTGAATATTCTGGGAGAAATGCTGTTCTATGCTTCTTTCGGTGTGTTGCCTTTTGCATTTCCACTGGCCATGTTGCTTGCATCGATTATGACTTTTGGTTCGCTTGGAGAGAATTATGAATTGGTTGCAATGAAATCATCAGGAATATCTCTGTTCCGAATAATGAAACCATTGATTGTTATTGCCGCATTGGTATCGGTTATTGCATTTTATTTTGCCAATAATATTTTACCAACAACCAATTTGAAATTTACCACGCTAATGTTAAGTGTGAAACAACAGCGCCCTGAACTGGTTCTGCAGGACGGTGTTTTCACCAACGAAATAGATGGTTACAACATAAAAATTGGCCGTAAAGACAAAAAAACCAACATGCTTTACGACTTGCTTATTTACGATCACACACAAAACAAATCGAACGAAAGCGTTACTGTTGCCGACTCGGGTTACCTGAAAATTACGGAAGATAAGAAATACATGGTACTGACATTGTTTAATGGTGTAAATTATTCTGAAGAAACCTCATTAGACAGAAATCAGAGTAATAAGTATCCTTTCAGGCGCGACAAGTTTGATGAACAAACTATAAGGGTCAGGGTGAACAATTTTGAGTTTAACCGCCGCGATGAAGGCATTTACAGAAATATGTACCGCATGCTGAACATCAGGCAGCTATCTTTAATGACTGATACGCTAAACGAAAAGTATTACGATCAGGTAAGGAATTATTTAATGCAAATCGAAATCAACCCAACCATTACACGAAGGATTTTTGACTTAACGGTAAAGCACGATTCGTTAAAACAAAACGTTGAAATAAAACCCGATTCAATATTTAATTTTGATACATTGTTTAATGGTATCGACAAGTGGGTGAAAGCCGAAATTGCCATGCTCGCCCTTGACAGGGCAAGGAACAATATGCAAAACCTGAATTTGTACCAGGGTCAGATAACAGAAAGAAAAAGGAATATCAACAAATACGAAATGGAACGGCATCGAAAATTTACTTTGTCGGTTGCTGTTTTTATATTCTTTTTTGTTGGGGCGCCATTAGGGGCCATCATTCGTAAAGGTGGTTTGGGTATGCCGGTTGTTGTTTCAATACTGCTGTTCATTGCTTATTATATTGTATCAATGACCGGCGAAAAATCAGCGCGTGAAGATTTATGGCAAATGTTTTACGGTATGTGGTTCTCAACATTTGTGTTCTTCCCGGTGGGTATCTGGTTATCGTATATGGCAATAACCGATTCAACAGTGATGTCAACCGAAACATATACCAAACTACTGGGAAAATTACGTTTTGGCAGTTTAAAAAGTAAGTTTAAAGCAAGAAATAGTTAATGAAAATCCTTCAGGTAACAAATAAAGTTCCATATCCGGTTAAAGACGGAGGCGCCATCGCCTGCATGAATTTAACCCGTGGTTTTTCGCTTTTAGGCCATCAGGTTTCAATTCTGGCCATGAATACAATCAAACATCATATTACATTAGGTGAAATTCCTGAATCGGTTAAGGAACTTGCTGATTTTAAACTCGTGAATGTACCTGCACGGATTTCTCCCGTATCAGCATTGCTTAATTTGCTGTTTTCAAAAAAACCATACAATGCAACCAGGTTTATTTCAAAAACCTTTGCTGAAGAATTAAAAAGAATTTTACAGGAAAATGAATACGATATAATTCAACTTGAAGGTCTCTATGTTTGTCCGTATATTCCCATAATTAGGGCCAACTCGAAAGCAAAAATAATTTACCGGGCACATAATATCGAACACGAAATCTGGAGCCGCACTGCAATAATGGCACATGGTTTTGAGAAATGGTACCTGAAAAACCTTTCGAAACGAATAAAAAGATTTGAAACACAAATTCTGAACAAATACGATTTACTGGTGCCAATAACCGGCCGCGATGGTTCAATTCTCAATAAATTAGGCAATACTAAACCGGCACATATTTCACAAACCGGAATCGATTCATCGGTTTTAATCCCAAATTCAAAAAATCTCAATCACCCTACTTTATTTCATATTGGTTCGCTCGAGTGGTCGCCAAACCAGGAAGGATTGATTTGGTTCTTTGAAAATTGCTGGGATGCAATTCACGAAAAATATCCTGATTTGCAGTTTTTTGTTGCCGGAAGAAATGCCCCTCCCTGGTTTCAGAAAATGTTGAATTTGCCCAATGTGGTTTTCAAGGGCGAAGTGGCCGATGCTTATGAATTTATGAATTCGAAGTCGATTATGGTGGTGCCGCTTTTTTCGGGCAGCGGCATGAGGATTAAAATTATTGAAGGAATGGCGCTTGGAAAACCTATTGTTACAACTCCGGTTGGCACCGAAGGTATTTCAACCACTTCAGGGAAAAACATTATTATTACTACCAATGCGGAAGGTTTTGTTCAGTCAATTTCCGTTTTAATTGAAAATCGTGAATATTTCGATAAAATAAGCAGAAATGCGATTGAATATATTCACGAAAATTTTGATAATTTGTCTTCGGCAGGTGCACTCATCGAGTTTTACAAAAAACATATCGAATGATTCTTGAACTCATTTTCTGGATACTCATTTTTATTCTTTTTTACACTTATATTGGGTATGGAATAATTTTATACCTGATCCTGAGCATCAAAAAATTAATTTTTGTTAAACAAAAGCCTGGACCCGAAAATTTATTTGAGCCCAATGTGTGTTTGTTTGTAACGGCTTACAACGAAAAGGACTATGTAAAACAAAAAGTGGAAAACTCTTTTTCGCTCGATTACCCTAAAGAGAAAATTCAGTATTTGTGGATTACAGATGGATCGGATGATGGAACTCCTGATTTATTAAAGGAAAATAATTTCCTTGAAGTTCATCATTTGCCCGAACGCCGGGGTAAAATGCACGCCATGAACAGGGGTATGAAATTTGTTAAGGCCCCGTTTATAATTTTTTCGGATACAAACACAATTCTTGGAAAAAATTCGATACGCGAAATTGTCGCGAAATTCAGAAATGAGAGAACTGGTTGTGTAGCCGGAGAGAAGCGAATTATTGAAAAACATGCCGATGCAGCGGCAGGTGCCGGAGAGGGCATTTACTGGAAACTTGAATCGTGGGTAAAACGAATGGATGCTGAACTTAACTCGGCAGTTGGCGCTGTGGGCGAACTGTTTGCCATCCGCACCGAACTTTTTGAGGATGTTGAAACAGATACCATTCTCGACGATTTTATGATTTCACTTCGTATTGCGCTAAAAGGTTACAAAATTGCATACACCCCGAACGCTTATGCAGAGGAAACTGCATCGTTAAATGTCAGGGAAGAATTAAAACGAAAGATCAGGATTGCAGCCGGTGGTATTCAATCACTGTTCAGGTTAAAAAGTTTATTGAACCCATTCCGGTACGGGGTGCTTTCGTGGCAGTATTTTTCACATAAAGTGCTGAGGTGGACTATGTCGCCGGTTTCATGTTTTCTTATTTTACCTGTAAATTTCTTTATTGTTTGGCAGCAAAGTGGCTGGTTCAATTTCCAGTTTTACACGGTCATATTTTATCTTCAGGTTTTATTTTATCTGCTGGCCGCTCTTGGCTGGTACCTCGAAAATAAAAAACTGCATTTTAAACTGCTTTTTGTCCCTTATTATTTTTTGTTTATAAATTATGCATCAGTAAGGGGTATATTTCGCTATTTTAAAGGTAA
>JBBIVS010000232.1:0-6293 GCA_037439605.1 Draconibacterium sp.
TTTCTGATGAAATAGCCATTCTTAGTTCCAGATTTATCGCTTCAGTTTCAAATCGGCTAAGTTTACCGAAAACATTTGTCCCCTGTTTCTTTCAACTGTTTGCGTAAATACTAAAACTGACTGTTTTTGTTCAATTAAATTTAAAGGAATACTGTATCTGAAAGAAATCTGCTCGCAAGGTACAAGAAATTCTTTGCCTGTAATTTGATAAATCGGAGTTGAAGATATTTCATTTTTCTTGGGTTGTGTAAAACCAACCAGTGGCATCGATGGGTGGTTGAACTCAATATTCTTATCAGATTTGTTGATCAATATTATGTCAAGAATTAAACTGTCATTAGTTAGGGCTTCGTTTGAATGATCAATATAAAGGTGTTTTAACGACTGAAACTCCGGTATAACAATTATTTTCGCTTTTCTTCCATTTGCAATCGTGATATTATTGGTGGTATCCATCCGGTCGGGAATGTAAACCAAAAGCGGTTCACCTTCTCCTGCAGCTTCTTCATCCCACAGGTCGTACTGGCAAAACCGGTAACCTGGTGTTCCCAGGTGTATAACCGGATCTCCTGTGTAAAACTGATGGATTCCGGGAAAAGCGAAATTATTGAAAGATGCTACTTTTTTACCGGCAGCCATCTTTTTAATCTCTTCTGCTGCAGCTTTATGGTTGTAAAATGAGATTTTAACCTGGCCAATATTGGGGATAAAATCGGCGGCCAGATAAAATCTTACAATGAAAAAAAGTATCACCGTTGGGAAAGCCACTCTTTTAAACCATTTTTTCATTGCCGGGTTTTCCGAAATAATCGGGTAAGTCGCAATCATCAGCAACGGAGTAATGGCAGTTGTGTAGTGCGCCTCAATCCGGTTTTTAAAACTCATGATAAAGAAGAAAGCGTAAAAACCAATCAGGCTGAAAATGATGGCTCTTTTAAACAGGTCGTTATTGATTTTGAATTTTAATAAACTGTAAAAAACAATCAATCCTGAAAGTGGACCGGCAACCAGCAACTGGCTGGTAAGGTTATTATGTACTGTCCAAAACCTGATTGGCTTTGTGCGATCGCTCAGATGATATTTAAAAGTTGGAAAGAGATTGTCAATTTGCCAGAAAATGTGCGGCATTAACAAAATAACAGTAACAAGTACCGTCACCCAGAAATATTTGTTCCTGAGTAATTTCAGGTTTGATAAAACAATGAATCCCAGCGCCAGAAATGCGTGATATTTACTGTAAATCATTGCCGCGGCCACAAATGGCATTAACATTGCCATTTTTAGATTGGGGTCGTTTACAAATTTTTTATATCCGAGATAAAACAGCAACGTGAAAAACACAAGCGGCGTGTCGGGGAGCGCAAGAAAACCGCCAATATGTGTATGTATAAGCGGAAACGACAGGATAAATAAGCAAAGAAAAAGAAAATCCTTCTTTTCGTTCAACTCATTCATAATCATAGCTATCGTTAAAGTTGAAAGTAAAATTACAAATAGTCTTACCCCCAACTCATTGTGCATTATCGAATCACCTAAAAAAATCAGAAACGCAGTCATTGGCGGATGGTCGAAAAAACCCCAGTCTAAATGTTTCGAATACATCCAGTAATATGCTTCGTCGGAGTGAAGATTGGTAAATGCCGATTGCAGTATATTTATAAGTATCCAACCCGCAAGAAGGAACCAGTGTTTTTTTTCAAGATTCGGAAATAACTTCATATTGCTTTAATTTGGAAGTTTTATCAAAAACATTGGCTGCAGCACTTTATCCCGGGTTTTCGGATTGATAAAACGTCCGCCTTTGTTCAGATATAGATGGCGGTATTCAATAATTGTATCAGGCTGAATTTGAAGAGCTTCAAAATCCTTAATCCCCTCATGATCAGTAAAAATCCAGCTTCCCTTTGTTTTCGCTGCTTTTGTCATTTCCTCATTAGTTTTTAATTGCGCGGCCTGTGGTTCACTGTAAAAGAAAAGTTCGTACTGCCCGTATTTATAATTGTACAGTTTGTCTGATTCCAGTGCATTTTCGTTGAAATACCTGGCTGCTTTTGGCGGCGCCTGATAACTGAAGATGTACGGGAAAACATGGGTGTTCAGTAAAAACATCAAAGCTGAAAATGCAAGTACAGTCGGCAAAATAAGCCGCAATTCAGGTTCTCTTAAATTTTTATAAACAAAAAGTGTCGCTGCAATTGCAATTACAGCCACCAGCCAAAAGTAAAACCCGGGCAACGGGAAAAGATAAAAAGTCAGAACAGCTATCATTAACCAGATTAAAACCACTGCAAAATTTTGGATACCAATGAAAATCCGGATCAAGCCCGGTTGCTGATCAAGAGCGATGTCGGCCCATTTTGCTGTAAGCACCGCCATGAGTGGAATAATTGAAAAAATGTAGTTGGGAACCTGGTTTTTTGAAGCGCTGATGATGATGAAAAAGATCCAAATCCCGGTAAATGTAAAATACTCTTTGGCGCGAAACCTGTTTTTTATAAGTGTTTTGAATTCATTAAAAGCAGCCATAATAAACAGAAGAATCCATGGCATGAAAATATAAAGCAGTGTGTGAAAGTAGAAAAATGGATGGTTAACAGAAGGTACATAAGAACCTGTAATGCGGCCAATATTATTTTCCCAAAAGAAAAACCGGATGCCATCCCATCCAAATTGGTTCATCAATCCAATGAGCGCAGGACTTGCCACAACAAACGCCAACACAGTTCCCAAATACCAACGGTAATCGAGTAAAAATCTGAAGTCTTTTTTTAGCAGAATATGGCCCACAACAGCGAATGCCGGAATTGCCCCGCCAATAGGGCCCTTACTTAACATCGCCAGCCCAATTGCTGTAAACCCCAAAATCCAGTGTTTGTTTTTCCGGGTTTTTATAAATTCGAAAAGTTGCCAAAAGGCCAGTGTTATAAACGCCTGCAACGGAGTATCAGCATGAATGTCCATGCTGTACAGCGAATAGATGGTTGAAAACGCAAGAAAAATTGCCGTAAGATAGCCAACCCGTTTGTTATATAAACTTTTCCCCAGTTGATAAGCCCAGTAAAATCCTGAAAAAACGAGCAAAAGCATCGGTAATTTAAACCAGAAATTCGAGATGCCGCCAATTAAAAAACCCAGTGCACCGAGCCAAAACATCATTGGCGGCTTTTGGTCGTATGCATCACCATGTATGGTTAAATGAATAAGGTCGCCACTTTGAAACATCTCTTTTGCAACGGTTGCATATTTGCCGGCATCGCGCGTAACATCGATGGGTAGTCCGGCAAAATAACTCCACAAACCAATAATTCCGATAAAAATAATTATGAATAGAAGCGCTTTGTTTTTCAGCATGAATTCTGCGGTATTAATAAGTTGTGCAAAATTGCGATAAAAGTCGCAAATATTTTACAGAAAGTGAAATTCACTCTGAATTGAATATCTTTGTCAAAATTCAAACTGAACAAAAATGAAACTCTGGGAAAAAGGAATTCCTGTGAATAAAGCAATCGATGAATTTACGGTTGGAAATGACCGCGAATTCGATATTTATCTTGCACCTTTCGATATTTTGGGGTCGATGGCGCACGTTACCATGCTTGAGTCGGTTGGACTTATTAAAAGGGATGAATTGCCGGTTTTAATTCAGGAGTTAAAAAAGCTGTTTCAAATTGCCATTGAAAAGAAATTTGTAATAGAGGAAGGTGTTGAAGATGTTCATTCTCAGGTTGAATTTTTGCTGACAAAAGAACTGGGCGATTTGGGCAAAAAAATTCACAGCGGCCGTTCGCGTAACGACCAGGTTTTGCTCGATTTAAAACTTTTTACCCGCGATGCAATTAAGGAAATTGTTGAAAGCACCTCTTTGCTGGTTGACATTTTGCTCCGGCGTGCCGAAGAAACAAAACACATTTTAATGCCCGGGTACACACACCTGCAAGTAGCTATGCCTTCGTCGTTTGGTTTGTGGTTCAGCGCTTATGCCGAAAGTTTAACCGACGATTTGGAGTTGATGTTGTCGGCATATAAAATTACCAATCAAAACCCGCTCGGTTCGGCTGCCGGTTACGGCTCATCTTTTCCGCTGAACCGCCAGTTAACCACCGATTTGCTTGGATTCGGCAAAATGAATTACAACGTGGTTTATGCTCAGATGGGGCGCGGGAAAGTGGAAAAAATTGTTTCGTTTGCATTGGCCAACCTGGCAGGTACACTCTCCAGGCTTGCTTTTGATGTTTGCCTGTTTATGAGCCAGAATTTCAACTTTGTGGGTTTGCCTGCCGATTTTACAACAGGATCAAGTATTATGCCGCACAAAAAAAATCCCGACGTTTTTGAATTAATCCGGGCAAAATGCAATAAACTAAAGGGAATCCCCAACCAGATTTCGTTAATGACAAACAACCTGCCCAGCGGCTATTTTCGCGATTTGCAGATGGTGAAAGAAGTATTCCTCCCTTCTTTTAAAGAATTGAATGACTGTTTAAATATTGCTTCACTGGCACTCGAAAATATGACGGTAAATGAGAAAATTCTTGATGATTCAAAATACGATTTCCTTTTTAGCGTGGAAGAGGTGAATAAGCTGGTTTTACAGGGAGTTCCATTCAGGGAAGCCTATAAAATGGTTGGAGAACAAATCGAATCAGGCAAATTTCAACCCAAAAAAGAGGTAAAACATACGCATGAGGGAAGCATTGGGAATTTATGTCTCGATAAAATTGCAGAATTCAAAAATGAAAAAATAAAAGACTTTCAATTTGATATAGTCGAAAAGGCAATCAACCGGTTGCTGAAATAGCAGATTTATTATCTCTGAATTGGGCGATTGTTTTTTTAATCACATTTTATAGCCAAAATTAATTGATAAATTCATCCGCCTTTTAGGTTAAGCGTATGTTATTAAGCTCGGCTTTTCGATGCAGAAATTGTTAAAATTAGTGTATTTCATTAATTTTGATTTCACTTTGTAAGGGAAATTCGATTTTTGCTTTCAATTTTACAGCGACTGGTTCAACAGCAACAAGTTGGCTGTAATAATTATGCAAGATGGTTTAAAACAGATAAAAATGATACAGATGAGATTGCCTGATGCGCAGGGTTTGTACAACCCGGAGAATGAACATGATAATTGTGGGATTGGATTTGTTGCACATATCAAAGGTAAACCTTCACACGATATTGTTCTCAGAGGCCTTGATGTCCTTCTGAATATGGACCACCGCGGCGCCACAGGCGCTGATAAAACCACCGGTGATGGTGCCGGTTTACTCATGCAGATTCCGCATGAATTTATTACCGAGGTTCTGAACATGAATGTTGGTGAAAAAGGAACATATGGAACAGGGATTATATTTCTTCCAAAAGATGAAAGCGAGGCAAATTTTTGTATCGATGTTTTAAATAAACACATTAGTGAAGAGGGTCTGAAACTTGTGGGTTACCGCGATGTGCCTGTTGACAGTAACGCTCCTGGCACGATAGCAAGAACTACCGAACCTGCTGTGAAACAGATTTTTGTTCGTGCAAATCTTGAAAAAGATGCGTTGGAACGCAAACTTTACATGGTTCGAAAACTGGCAGAAAAAGAAATACGCGACTCGGAGCTCAAATACAAGGACACCTTTTATCAGCCCAGTTTTTCGGCAAAAATAATTGTTTACAAAGGGATGTTCACTCCATCGCAGTTGCGCGATTATTATCTCGATTTCAAACACGAAAAGTTTAAAAGTGCAATTGCACTGGTTCATTCCAGGTTTAGCACCAATACATTTCCAACCTGGAACCTTGCACAGCCGTTCAGGATAATTGCGCACAACGGCGAAATTAACACCATTCGCGGAAACCGTTTATGGATGCAGGCCCGCGAGGGTTTGATGAAGTCGGAGATATTTGGCGAAGACCTGAAAAAACTGCTCCCTGTTATCGAACCAGGGAAGTCCGATTCCGCTTCGTTTGATAACGTTCTTGAATTCCTCCACATGACCGGAAGATCAATTCCTCACGCATTGTGTATGATGATTCCTGAGTCATTTAACCAGAAAAACCCGATACCCGAAAGTTTAAAAGCTTTTTACGAATATCATTCAACCATAATGGAACCCTGGGACGGACCGGCTTCCATGGTTTTTTCCGATGGCAGGTACATTGGCGGAACCCTCGACAGAAACGGGTTGAGGCCATCGCGTTACGTAATCACTAAAAATGACTTGATTGTGATGGGTTCTGAAGTAGGTGTTCAGGCTTTCGACCCGGAAGAAATAAAAGTGAAGGGCCGTTTTCGACCCGGTAAAATT
>JBBIVS010000233.1:0-5720 GCA_037439605.1 Draconibacterium sp.
GGCACATTCCAAGCACCAAAACAAAAACAGGGTTCTCTTTAATAAATCCTTTTGTAAAATTTTTCCACTGATTCATGATTCCTTTGAACTTTGAACTTTAAACTCTGAACTTACTTATTTCCTTCGTATGCTTTATATGCACGCAAAAGTGCATCAAGGAAAGCACGCGAACTTATTGTAGAGGCGGTAATTGCATCAATTTCACCACCATCTTTTGTAACCTGGAATTTGGTGGTTTTTGGGTTTTTCCCAATTACATATTGATTTGGTTTTTCAGGATTGTTAAACCAAACGCCCATTTTTGAGCCCAATCCCGGGGTTTCGGCGTGTTCCAAAATCTCATACCCCGAGAAATTACCATTTTTATCGATGCCGGCCATAATTGAGATTAACCCGCTAAACCCTTTTTTCGTAAAGGTTTTTATGGCTATTCCAACCATTTCGTCGCCATTATATGCCGGAAAAATTTCAAGACTGTCTCCCGGGGTTTCGGCTTCTACTTTAAACGACTGACCAAGTGTCTGGTATTGTGGAAGTACTTTTGTAATGGCTTCAGCCTGGGCTTTAAGTTTTGCAACTTCAATGGCTTCTTTGGTTAAATCGTAAACGTAACCAAGTGCAGTGGCTGCAATTAAGGTGACCAAAAAAAGTGTGAGCACCATATTTGTAAATGTCGATTCGCGTTTTGCCATGGTTACCTTCCTCCAAATCGTTTAGGTTTTACATAGTTGTTGATAAGCGGAGTAAACGCATTCATTATTAAAATGGCAAATGAAATCCCCTCGGGATAAGCGCCAAACAGCCTGATGCTGATGGTTATCAGCCCGATACCCACACCATAAATCATTTGTCCTTTGGGGTTCATGGGCGACGAAACCATATCGGTGGCCATAAATATAGCGCCCAGCATTAATCCGCCGGTTAAAATATGATAGGTTGGGTTGATATAAATCTCAGGGTTTACCAACCAGAAAACTCCGGCAACTAAGCCCACTGTAACTATTATCGAAACCGGAATATGCCAGGTGATTACTTTTGTAAAAAGCAGGTATAATCCACCAAGTATTAATAACAATGCAGAAATTTCACCCAGTGACCCGCCAATTTCACCGAAAAACATTTCATAAGTTGAAGGCAGTTTCTGTGTTATTTCAGTAATTGAAGTCCCGTTTGAAATGCCTTCTTTTATTATACTTAAAGGGGTGGCCGAAGTAACTGCATCAATTCCGCTGCGGCTGTTAACCGGCCATGATGTCATTTGCACCGGAAATGATATCAAAAGGAAAACGCGGCCCACCAGGGCAGGATTGAAAATGTTGCTTCCCAAACCTCCAAACGATAATTTGCCGATACCAATTGAAGCCAGCGCGCCGATTACAATAATCCACCAGGGAATATTGGCAGGCACGTTAAAAGCCAGCAGAATTCCGGTTACCAGGGCCGAACCGTCGGTTATCATCGGTTTTATCTTCATCAGGTATTTCTGAATCACATATTCGAATGCCAGGCAGGCGACAACTGCAATCAGCGTTACGCGCAGCGCATCAAACCCAAAAACAAAAACCGACCAGATCAATGCCGGGATCATGGCATAAACCACCCGGTACATTATTTTTTGTGTCGAATCGCCTGAGTGAATGTGCGGCGACGGTGAAACTGTAAGTAGTTTATTCATTATACTTAATATTAGCCCCCTCTAACTCCCCCAAGGGGGAGGACTGAGAAGGTGAAAACTAATTTTTATTTTTTCCTTGTTCTTATTATCTGTCCAACCTTTGCTTTTCCAAACCTGATGTAATCGAGCAAGGGGCGGTACGACGGGCAGGTATAAGTACACGAACCACATTCGATACAATCCATTACCCGTTCGTTTTCGGCACGGTCGAAAATCTGTTTTTGTCCTAAAGTCATCAGCAAAAAAGGTTCAAGTCCCATAGGGCACACCGATACGCATCGCGAACAACGGATACACTCCATGTATTCCTTGCGCCTGGATTCCCCGGTCGGCATTATCAAAATTCCTGAAGTTCCTTTGGTAACCGGAATATCGGGCGAAACAATTGCCCGCCCCATCATTGGTCCGCCGCTGATTATTTTTCCTGCATTTTCAGGCAAACCGCCGGCAGCTTCAATTAATTCGGATGTTGCTGTGCCAATCCGTACTTTGAAATTCGACGGATTTTTAATTCCTTTTCCTGTAACAGTTACCACACGTTCAAAAAGCGGTTTGTTTTTCTGAATGGCTTCGTAAACTGCATAAGCAGTGCCCACATTGCTAACCACGGCGCCAACGGCAATAGGCAATGCGCCCGAGGGAACTTCCCTGCCGGTAACGGCCTTTATCAGTTGCTTTTCACCTCCCTGCGGATATTTTACTTTGAGGGGCGTAACACTTACGCCTTTGTAATTTTTAGCTTTATCAGTCAACAGTTGAATGGCGTCGGGTTTGTTGTTTTCAATTCCGATAACTGCCTTTTCAACATTCATTGCTTTCATCAGAAGTTGAGTTCCAACCAGAATTTCATCGGCTTTTTCCAACATCAAACGGTGATCGGATGTTAAATACGGTTCACATTCAACGCCGTTAATTAAAAGCATTTCGGCTTTCATTCCTTTGGGCGGAACCAGTTTTACATGGGTTGGGAAAGTTGCACCGCCCAGTCCTACAATTCCTGCTTCCTGAATTTTCTGCACAATCTGCGGCCCGTCCAAATTAAATTCTTTAACCAAATCCTCTGAGCGGTTGATTTCTTCAATCCATTCGTCGCCTTCAACATCAATAAAAATGCCCTGTTTCGGGTATCCCGAACTGTCGGGTGCAAGGTCAACTTTTTTTACTTTTCCTGAAACCGATGAATGGATGTTGGTTGAAACAAAACCGCTGCTTTTGGCAATTATTTGACCGGTTTTAACCACATCGCCCTTGTTGACCACAGCAGTTGACGGTGAGCCAATATGTTGTGCAACAGGGATAAATACGATTTTAGGAATGGGCAATACTTCAATTTTTTTGCCTGCTGATAATTTATTTTCGGGCGGATGGACACCGCCCACTTTGAACGTTTTTAACATTCCTCTTTTATTTAGCTGTGCTACATTCTTCTTTTTCTTCAGTCACAATTTTCCGTGGCGGGAAACCTTATTCGTTAATGGCATTTGTCGGGCAAACCGGCACGCATTTTCGGCAAAGTTTACATTTGTCGGAGTCGATAAATGCCAGGTTGTTTGCAATAACGATTGCATCGAATTTACATTCCTTCTCACATTTCCCGCAACCAATACAAGCCACGCTGCATGCTTTCCGGGCAATTCCGCCTTTGTCCTCGTTTCTGCATGCCACAACAACTTTCCTGTTTTTCGGAAACTGTTTTCGCAGTTCAATCAGGTTTTTCGGACATGCTTCAACACAGGCGCCGCAGGCAACGCATTTGTCATCTAAAATTAGCGGAACCCCGAGGCCTGCGCGTAAATCAATTGCATCAAAATCACAGGCGTCATAGCAATCGCCGTATCCGAGGCAACCATATTGGCAATCGGTTTCACCGCTGTAAACCGATGCTGCAATTGCACAGGTTGAAGCGCCGTCAAAGTTGCTTGTTTTTGGTCGGTGGTCACAGGTGCCGTTACAACGGATGTAGGCAACCCGCGGGTCTTTTTTCACAGCTTCGAGCCCTAAAATAGCGGCAACGCTGCTCATGGTTTCGTTTCCACCAACCGGACAGTTTAAGTTCGACAGGCTATCGGCCTTTACACAGGCTTCAGCAAAGGCGCGGCAACCGGCAAAACCACATCCCCCGCAATTGGCGCCCGGGAGCGCTTTTTCAGTTTCGTCGATGCGGGGATCTTCATAAACCTTGAATTTCTGGGCCACAAAATAAAGGATTACCGCAGCCGATGTTCCGATTACGCTTAATGTGGCAATGGTATATATGACTGTAATACTCATAAATGATTAATTTTCTTCAACTTCGAATTTGAAAATTTTTTTTAATAAATGGCGAAAAAACCAGAGTGTTGTATAATATGGAATTAAAATGGCCAGGGCCAATATCCCAGAAATCAGTTCATTGTTCAGTACTTCAAAAGCAATTATTAAAGTGAGCAAAACCAGAAAAAAAGGTAAAATGTAACCAAAGAACAGTGCTGTAAATCCCTGCGATTCCCTGAATATTACTGTTACCTGCTGACCCGGTGAATATGATTTGCTGAAATTTTGTATTTCGATTTCCTTGTCCTGAAAGTCGGCAACAGTGCAGGCGCCCTGCGCGTGGCATGTGGAACAGGCAGATTGATTTACAATATTAACAATAAGCGATGTACCGTTTACTTCCTTAACAAAACCGGTATGTTTAATATCTGAATTCAAAATTCTGTCATTTCTGCTATTTACAGTTTGCAAATTTAGGTTTTTACGTGAATCTGTAAATGCCAAAATTCAGTTTTGAGCGAAAATCGACAATTTAGAAAAAGTCTAAATTCAGACTATTTCTTTTGTTTGTTTTCTCTTTTATTTGCTGAATTTTCAGATTCAGCTTCTTCCCTGACTGAATTGGCATTCCAGGCATAATCGGTTTCGTGGATTAAATAATCTTTCTCGGCCTGCAGCATTTCTGAAAGTTGCTCAGAGAAGCGCCTTGATTCCTGAATAAACCTGTTTTGATCTTCTTTCCAAAGGGAATATAAATCGAGCAATACCTGTTTTTCGTGATGTTTAAAAGTGCGGGTGGCCCGATATGCTTCATACCGTGTAAATCCCAGGTGAACCAGGGCTTTTTCACCCAACTCGGCGGCAGAATCAAATACCTCTCGCTGAACAATATTTACATTGCGCTTGAAAAATTCGAAGGCATGGTAAATGTCCTTGGCACGCGCAAGAATCTTTACGTGCGGATAATTTTTCTTCAGGTAATCGGCCACTTTCAAAGCTTCATCGTATTCGGCCATACTAAGAATGACGAGTTTTGCATGTTTTATACCGGCTTGCTCAATCACCTGTGGCCTGGTTACATCTCCATAATACAATTTGAACCCAAATTTACGCAGAATTTCAACATTGGCCGGATTGCTGTCGATAATGGTTACCTTGTAATTATTTGCAAGCAGTAAGCGGCCGATAACCAGGCCAAAACGACCGAAACCTGCAATAATTATTGGATTATCTGAACTTTCAACTTCATCATATTTGGTTTTGTTTTGCTTTCGGGTTAAAATGGGAACCAAAGCCTTTTCGTTAAAAATCAGAAGCAATGGTGAAATGGCCATCGATAGTGTCACCATCAATAGTAAAATACCCGCAGTCCTTTCATCGAAAAGCTGATTTTGTTTTGAAAATGAAATCAATACAAATGCAAATTCACTGGATTGGGCAAGCAAAAACGCGAACAAAAAATCGTATCCTTTGCGCAACCTGAAAAACCGTCCAAGAACAATCAGAATGATAAATTTTACGATAATCAGCAAAAAAGCAAAACCCAGTATTACAAACGGCTCTTCGATAAACAATTTAAAATTAATGCTGGCGCCAACCGAAATAAAAAAAAGGCCAAGTAACAAACCTTTGAATGGATTGATGGTTGTTTCCAACTCATGCCTGTATTCGTTATCGGCCAGTACCACGCCAGCCAAAAATGTGCCGAGCGCCGGTGAAAGGCCTATATTCGACATGGCCAGCGCTATACCGATAACAAGTAAAAGAGCCATGGCAGTGAAAATTTCATGCA
>JBBIVS010000233.1:5730-6292 GCA_037439605.1 Draconibacterium sp.
GGTTTCGGCAATGAGCCTGAAAATATAACGAGCGATAAAACGGCCGACAACGATAATAAATGAGATAGCAACAATGATAATTAATAACTGAACCCATCCTGAAAATGAAGCCATTCCTGTAAGCTGGTCTATTTCGGAGCCCTTTAAGTCTATTTTTCCACCAATTGCAGCCAGAAGCGGGATGATTGCAAGTATGGGAACCACCGAAATATCCTGAAATAAAAGCACAGAGAATGCCGAACGTCCTGCAACGTTTTTCAAAAGCCCTTTTTCGGTTAAAGTTTGAAGTACAATTGCTGTTGACGACAGCGCCAAAATCAGTCCGATGGCAATGGCACGATTAATTCTAAAATTGAACAAAAGGGCCAGGCCAGCTAAAACAACAGCCGTTATCAACACCTGCAATCCTCCAAGTCCGAAAATCGACCGTCGCATTTTCCAAAGCAGCGAAGGTTGCATTTCGAGCCCAATCACAAAAAGCATCAAAACCACGCCAAACTCCGCAAAATGCATCACTTTCCCAGCTTCAAAACCCACCAAACCAAGTACTCCGGGACCAATT
>JBBIVS010000234.1:0-6291 GCA_037439605.1 Draconibacterium sp.
AACTTTTTCAGAAATAAATTGGGGTATGCTCCCAGTGTATTTACATTCGGCGTTTTAAAATATCCGGCCGGTACACTGTGACCATGAAAAACTATATTAACGGTTCTGTTTTTCGGCCATTCTTTTTGTAATTCGGTTTTCAGTTCGCGTAAATACCCGGAAGGATTGACCATTTCTGATTCTGAATTTTGAGCATGAACCAGAAAACCAAACAAAATACACGATAAAAAAACAAAAACCTTCATTTTGCTATTTTTTAGATATTTTCCTTTTCAAGCATGCTTATTTAAAGGAAGTAAACCTTTTCCATTGATTTAAATTATTTTGATTTCCGACTCAGGTTCCCTTCGGGAAGCTGAAATGAACATCCACACCGAAGTGTAAAGAACAACACAAAGAACCACCCATTTAAGAATTAATAGTGGTAAGGATTTCACAATATATGCAGCCAGAAACACGCCAATTACACCAGCAATTGTAAGCGAAATGGCCGCTTTTCTGTCGTACGCACTTTGTTTTACGAACCTTGCTCCGCCTGCTGCCATTAACATTGCAGTTGCAGTCATCATGATAGGGAATGCGGTGAGCGGATGCATTCCGAGCGCATAGACCATCGCCATGCAGGGGGCATAAAATCCGACTCCGATGGTTTGTAGGGTTCCAAAAATAAAGCTCATTACAACAATAACGGCCAGCTTCCAACCAGTCAGACCGATAGCCTCACCCCCCGCCGGCATCCAGTTTAAAAAACCGGCTATCATAATCAAACCCACGGCCAGTAAACCAAAACCTAATCCAACCTGAATCCTCCGGCGTGACATTTTTGCAACAATACCGGCGCCAAGCACTGCTCCCAAAGGTGCGGCTGTTGACATTGAAGCCAAGGTAACTGGATCAACCTGAACTACGGTCATAAATATAAAAGCCTGAACTACAGTAGGTATTGTATTTCCAACGTTCATTGTTCCGGGAATCAAACGGTCATCGACAAGTTTTAAAAACTTAAAAACAGCGGTTTGCTGGGCAAAGCTTCCAATCCCTAACGTGTCGAAAAAGTTGGTTATGAATCCGGTTCCAAAAAGTCCGGACCACGGTTTTCCTGAAAACTTTTTCCTGTTTCTGATAACATCCGCGATATAATAATAACCAAACATGCTGGTCATAATCCCAAGAACGGTCTTTAGAATGATACTCATAGTTCATCAATTTTGTTCAAGATATTATTTTATTCAATACAATTTTTCGCGTTGGAAATTCTTTTTTGTCAATGTTTTAATTTATCGCTTCTTTAATGATTACCGGCCCTATCAATCCTGATGGTTCAAGTGAAATTTCATCAATTGGCCTGCCCCTGAAATCATGTTTTAAATCAATGTTGGTTTTTGTGTATTGTTTTTTGCCAGAGAATGTCTGGTCGCCGGCCACCCTGTTGTACCAGGAATTTACAACTTTAATCTGCAAAGCATTTTCTCCTTTTTGTAGCTCTTTACTAATTTCTACTCTGAATTGTTTTGTCCAGAGTATGCTTTTATCTTTTCCATTGATTTTGACCTCAGCTATTCCAACATCCTTCACATCTTCCAATTGCAAGAAATACTGTTTATCCTTTTCCGGTTCAAAATCGATGTTAAAAGTCTTATTGTAAACAGCAGTGCCAGAATAATAGAGCATATCGGCAACAAATTTGCCATTTTGCACCACCGCCTGAGTTCGGTGCATATAATCGATAAATGCCCTTGATTGTTCCCACCAGGTAACCTCCGGATTTACGTGTGTGCCGGCGAAATATTCCTGCCCGGGCAATCCCATTTCAGGTGGCGAACAGGTAAAAGTGTGGAAGTATGTCCGGTTTAACCCTGCACAAATTTCATGGTCAAACGCCGATTTCTGGTCGTGCCACAACTCATCGTTCCAGTGCGGGCCGATGGTTGTAAGCGACTCGGCTCCAACAATTTTTTTTCCGTAAATATGCGCTGCCGATGATGCCTGTTTCTAAAAGAAACGGTTCTCAGGTTTGGGACGATGCGGTGAAGGCGACCAAAACTCACTCATCACAATGTCATTAATCCGTAATTTTTAATTCCGTCCATTGGACCCGCATGTGGGTCGGCTGATTCAGGCTGAATGCCCATGTTGTATTTATGTGCGCACTGCTGAAAAACTGCATATTGATTGTATGCGACCAAATCGCCCAGTATTTTTCTGAAATCTGATAAAAAAGCATTTGAAATATTCAAATTGTCGATTACATAACCTGCAACAATGGGTAAATAGTTGAGTAAATCGTAACCCCGGTAGTTTTGAAATTCTGCTGAAAAATTATCCGTCCAGTTCATGCCACCACATTCCCAACTATCTGTTTCCATGCATTTTAGAGTTGTTCCAACGTGGTCTCCTGATGCTTTAAAAATAGGTTCCACTACATCGTTCAAGTAAAAATCGAATGCTTCTTTGCTCATGTAATCCTATACGCTTCCCTGCCAGTCGCCGCTTGAGGTTGAGACATGTGAATCGGTGCAGGTATAACCTATTCGCAAAATACTCCACTCCCCCTCCGGCGCTTCCCAGTTGAGATTGCCTTCAGCATCCATTTTGGGTGTAAGATTCAGAATGTCATCTTTTTTTTCAATATAGCTGGTTTCTTCCTGCGGTTTAGAGTTATTCCGAAGTTGATTGGTCAGCAAAAACCGGGTGTCGGGCGCTGAGCCTCCAAGTTCGTGGTAACCCAGTTTTAAGTGGCCCCCGGCATCAAAAATCATTGCACCCTGAAAATTTCGGGATTTAATGGCTTCCAAATCTTTGGTAATTGCCACTTTGTTTACATTTCTGTTGAGCCACCACCACGAGCAGTTAAACCCGACTGGTTGTGTGGGTTTTGGAAATTACTTTTCAACTCTGCATAACTGATTGACGGCGATTTTTCAGCTACTTTTTCTTTCGGCACAGAACACGAAAGCAGAATAGAAGAAAAAAGAAAAATTGACCAGATTTTTTCTTTCATTATCATCCATATTCCCCGCGAATTGCTTCAATCTCCTCCACAGTTTTGGGTTTTGGTTTTCCCAATAATTGGGCGCCATTTTCGGTCATCACAAAATCCTCTTCATTCCTGATTCCGCCAAAATTTCGGAACTTGTAAACTTCATCCCAGTTAATAAACTCGTTAAACTTGTTCTGGCTTCTCCACAAATCCATTAACTCCGGAATAAAATAAATTCCGGGTTCAATGGTGTACACATGCCCCGGTTGCAGGGGTTTTGCCAGGCGTAACGATTTAAGCCCGAACTGCGTGCTTTTGGGTTGTCCGTCGTAACCAACCCAAACTTCACCCAAGTCTTCCATGTCGTGCACATCCAGTCCCATCATGTGACCGGTTCCACAAGGAAAAAATAAAGCGTGGGTGCCGGCTTCAAATGCATCGTCGGCGTTTCCTTTGGTTAATCCCATCGCTTTTAATCCGTCGAAAATGGTTTTTGATGCTGCGATATGTACATTTTTAAAAGGTTTGTTTAACTGCGCTGCATCAATGGCTGCCTGGTGAGCCTCAAGTGTCAACTGGTAAATGTCTTTTTGAACAGCGGTAAATTTTTTGCTTACAGGAATTGTGCTTGATAAATCGCCGGCGTAACACATTTCATTTTCATATCCGGCATCAATCAAAAACAAGTCTCCTTCCTTTAAAACATTTCCATGATAATGGTTGTGTAAAGTTTGTCCATTGATGGTTGCAATAATAGGAAACGAGATATTGCCTCCGGCGGCAATGGCAATTTTATGAATTTCTGCAGTAACCTCCGCTTCGGTCATACCGGCTTTTGCAAATTTCATGGCAGCCACATGCATATCCACAGTAACATCTACAGCCTGGTGCAACTGAACAATTTCTTCCTCCGTTTTTATTTCGCGCTGGCTTACAACTGCTTTCACCAAATCCACGGAAAATTTACTGGTAACTTCTTTGGGCGCAACACCCAATAATTCAAGTAGTCTAATTTTGCTTTCGGCCCGGTAAAGTGGCAAAAAATGAATTTGAGTTCCTTTTTTTCTGTACCTGTCGAGTACTTCTCCAAGTTCCTTTACAGGCAACGCATTGGCAACTCCGCAAAGTTCTGCCCTTTCAACAATCGTTGGTTTTGGCCCCATAAAAACGATATCGTCGATGGTAAAATCATCGCCAAGCATTATTTCCTTATCATTTTCAACATCGATTATTGCAGCAAGTCCGGGATGCTGGATCCCAAAATAATAAAGAAAAGTACTGTCCTGCCGGAAATGATAGGTATTGTCTGTGTAATTCATTGGCGACTCGTCATTGCCAAACAACAGAATGATTCCTTTACCCACTTTTTCCTTTAATATTCTTCTTCTTTCGGTGTAAGTCTTTTTATTAAACATATTTTACTTTTTTTAATTTGATTTTTAACTTATTGAACCTATTCTATTTTTTTGTTCCCAATTAATCTTTTAGTTTGGTGAAATTTCGTGTTTTTGTGTTTTCGTGGCGTTAAATTTTCAGCCACAAAAGCACCAAATCACTAAAATCACACAAAAAATTCATCCTGATTTACACTTCAATTAATTTCACAACAGTCTTGCATTTTTTAAGTTAATTCAGGCGTACATCAACCGCCGTGGTATCGTTATACTGAGTCTGTAAATTTACCAACTGTTCGAATAACGACTTTGTAATTTCTTCATAACCTGCCTTACCGTAGAGGTTGTTTATTTCCAAAGTATCCTGCTCTAAATCATACAATTCCCACTGGTTTATGTTATTGTAAAAATGGATTAGTTTGTACCTGTCAGTACGCACCCCGTAATGTCTTTTCACGGAATGCGGCCCGGGATATTCATAATAATGATAATAAATTGCCTTTCGCCAATCACCTGTATTTTTCCCCTCAATTAAAGGAACCAGCGATTTACCCTGAATGTCGGCAGGAATTTCAACTCCTGCAAGTTCAAGGAAAGTTGGCGCATAATCTATATTCTGAACCAGTTCTTCAATTTTACCTCTCTTTATTTTCGATGGAAGTCGCATTAATAGTGGCGTGCGGAAAGATTCCTCGTACATAAAACGTTTGTCGAACCAGCCATGTTCTCCCAGATAAAATCCCTGGTCGGAGGTATAAACCACCAGCGTGTTTTCTGCCAGGCCGTTTTCTTCCAGATAATCGAGTACCCGGCC
Organism: Draconibacterium sp.; assembly: GCA_037439605.1. Classification (GTDB taxonomy): domain Bacteria; phylum Bacteroidota; class Bacteroidia; order Bacteroidales; family Prolixibacteraceae; genus Draconibacterium. The sequence continues at coordinate 5,189 of JBBIVS010000234.1, forward strand.
AATATTATCGTCAACCGAAGCAATACAACGCAGGTAATCTTCCAGATAACGCTGATAACTCCATTCAAGCAACTCATTTCCCTGGAGATTTGCTTTTTTGTAATACTCAATTTCCTTTTCGTATGCTTTGTCCCAGGCAGCCCGCTGAGCAGGATTCATGCGGTTTATCTGGCTTTCAAAGAATTTTCTCAACGGACCCTGTATTTCCCCTTCCTTGTCCAGCATTTTCAAATCATTCACCGGGCAAAAGTCTTTCATGTGCATCTTTTGACTAGCTGCAGCTTCACGGCCTTCGTAAGTATCATAGAAATTGGCCGGAAGTGGAAATTTTACATCATTGTACATATTCAGATAGGCTGTGTCAGGCATCCAGCAACGGTGCGGGGCTTTGTGGTGCAGCAACAGGCAAAACGGTTTTTCCTTGTTTCTGTTTTCAAGCCATTTGAGGCTGAAATCAGTAATCAGGTTAGTAACATAACCTTCCACTCTGCCTTTCTTACCCATTTCGATAAAATCCGGATTATAATAATCGCCCTGCCCGGGAAGCACATTCCAGTAATCAAAACCTGTTGGGTCGCTTTCCAGGTGCCATTTTCCAATCATTGCCGTTTGGTAACCAGCCGCCTGTAATAGTTTGGGAAAAGTTATCTGGCTGCCATCAAAAACCTGCGTGTTATCGCGGTGACCATTGATATGCGAGAATTTACCGGTTAACATTACCGCACGGCTTGGCGCACATATAGAATTGGTTACAAAACTATGTGTAAATATTACGCCTTCATTGGCAATGCGGTCGATGTTTGGGGTTTGGTTTAGTTTCCCGTTGTAAGCACTTATGGCCTGATAAGCATGATCATCAGTCATGATGTAAATGATATTGGGCCGGGTTGTTTCCTGTTGTTTTTTAGGCTGATTACATGCAGTTGTAGCGATAAACAGCACAACAACAACTAATAGTAACAAGTTTTTTGTATTCATTTAGAATATATTTTAAGTTTTTCTTTAAGGAACAATGCAGTTTCGGTAATAGCTAATCCACCTTTCCCTGTGCATTTATTACAACTTGGCATCATTTTACTAACTCTCGAAACGGTTTGAATTAC
>JBBIVS010000235.1:0-6285 GCA_037439605.1 Draconibacterium sp.
AGGAAAACCGCAACGGCCATTGTTATCTCGAATTGATTGAAAAACAAGGAAACGAAATTGTGGCGCGAACGAGGGCAACCATCTGGTCTTATACATATCGCATGTTAAAACCCTATTTCGAAACAACCACCGGACAGTTTTTTACATCCGGGATTAAAATTCTGGTTCAGGTTTCTGTTGAATATCATCCGGCATTTGGATTGAGTTTGAATATCAAGGATATCGACCCGGTTTACACTGTTGGCGACATGGCCATGCAACGCAGGGAAATCATCAATCGTTTACAGGCCGAAGGTGTTTTCGAAATGAACAAGGAACTTGAATTGCCACTAGTCCCGCAAAAAATTGCTGTAATTTCATCGGCAACTGCCGCCGGTTACCAGGATTTTATGAACCATATGGAAAACAACGAATTTGGGTTCAGATTTTATACAAAACTCTTTCAGGCAACTATGCAGGGTGCCGAAACTGTCCCGTCAATTATTAACGCTCTTGAAAGGATTTTTCAGTACGAAGGGTTTTTTGATGCTGTTGTAATTATTCGGGGAGGAGGCGCCACTGCCGATTTGAGCAGTTTCGATAATTACGAACTGGCATTTAATATTACACAATTTCCGATTCCGGTAATTACCGGAATCGGGCATGAAAAAGACGACACTATTATTGATTTGGTGGCACACACCCGTTTGAAAACACCAACCGCAGTGGCTGAATTTTTCATTAACGGTATGGAACGTTTTTATGACAAAATGCTGGAAATAGAAAAGGAAATTATCCAGCTAACCCGCGAGTCCATTGATTCCCACCAAAAGGAACTTGAACAGGCTGCTTCAACCCTGAATTTTGTTGTTACTGATTTTATCAATAGAAATCAAACGCAACTTACGAAAAAGGGAAACGAGCTTCAACGGGCAGTTAAGCAGTTTTCTTTTCGCAGGAAACATGAGTTGAATAAATGGCAGTATCAGTTAAAATCGATGCTTTTATTGTGGTATTCAGTTTCGAAAACCGGGATTGAGCAAAAAAGGCGAAACTTAAAACATGCGGTAAACAAATCGTTGATTAGGCAGAAGGCAGTACTCCGACATTTTAAAAATTTGTTGGAAGTGCGTTCGGAAAAGATGATTGTCAGGGAGCAGGAACGTATTCATTTTTATGAAAATACTGCCCGGTTAATTCATCCTGAAAATGTTTTGAAACGCGGTTATACAATAACAACAAAGGACTGCAAAATTGTAAAATCAGCAAATCAACTGAATGTTAATGAGGAAATTGAAACCCGGTTTGCCGACGGGAGCGTAAAAAGTAAAATCATTAAGAAAAATAACGATGAACACTAAAAAAGCAATTACTTACAACGAGGCGATGGCAGAAGTTGAAGATATTCTGGAGAAAATTGAAAACGAGGAACTTGATGTGGACGACCTGGCAGAAAAAGTAAAAAGGGTATCGGTACTTTTAAAAATTTGTAAAGACAAACTCCTTAAAACCAACGAGCAGGTTGAGCAGATTTTAAAGGAAATGGAAGATTAAAAGTTGATAAAGTCGTAACTTTGAAAGAAAAAAACAAATGGGACATGATGCTGTTAAACTGGAACTGATTGAATGGTTAACAAAACTTGAAGATGATAATACAATTCAATTCCTGAAAATTATTAAAGATACCGGTTCGAAGGATGATTGGTGGGATGAACTCTCTGATGAACAAAAACAAGGCATTCAACGGGGTTTGAAAGATGTTGAAGAAGGTCGTGTGATACCTCATGAAGAAGTTCGGTTAAGATATGGATTATAAATTGATTTGGACTTACGAAGCAATCAGTAATCTGGAAGAAATTCTGGATTATTTGATTTTAAACTGGTCACAAAAGGAAGTTATACAATTCAAATATAAGCTTTCAAAACAAATTGATCTTATCCTGCAATTTCCGAGAATGCTTCCTGTTTCTGATTTTAATCCAAAACTTAGAAAAGCGGTTTTAAGCAAACAAACAACCTTATTTTATCAAATAAAGGGTGAAGCAATTTACTTGGTGTACATTTTTGTCAATATCAGAAATATTAAAATCATAAAACAATTATAATGAATTATACCAAAAATCAAGTAGCCAAAACCATCGATCACGCAGTTTTAAAACCGGACAACACCGACGCCGATTTAATAGCAAACGCAAAAATGTGCATCGAAAATGAAGTTTTCAGCATGTGTGTAAAGCCCTGTGATATAAAGGCTGCCAAAGAATTACTAAAGAAAAGCAATGTAAAGGTCTCATGTGTGCTGAGTTTTCCGCATGGCGCCGATGCAACACCAGTAAAAGCATTTCAGGCAAAACAAGCAATTGAAGACGGAACCGATGAAATTGACATGGTTATGAATATCGGCAAATTCCTTTCGGGAGATTATGAATATGTGGTTAATGATATAAAAGCAGTGGTTGATGTTGCCCACAGTTACGGGGTTTTGGTAAAAGTTATTCAGGAGAGTGGCTATTTAACCTTGGAACAGGTGGCCAAAGCATGTGAACTTTCCTTTGACGCAGGCGCCGATTTTGTAAAAACATCAACGGGTTTTGGTCCCGGCAAAGCAACTCCTGAAATTGTGGATGTGATGTTAAAAACAGTTGGCGACAAAATGATGGTGAAACCCTCGGGAGGAATCCGCGATTGGGAAACTGCAGTTGCATTTCTTGAACAGGGAGCCAGCAGGTTGGGCATCGGTTCAACCGAAGCTGTTTTAAACGGGTCAAAAGCCGAAGGCAATTATTGAAAATCTTTTATTTTTGACCCAAATTGGGTATTCAAAAAAATCCTGCCATATTTGCACCTTTCTTAAATTTGTTAGATGTATTTTCTAAACGGCGATCGCATTTACATTAAACCAGTTAAAGTTTGTGGGACTTTTAATGACGAGCTGCAAAATTGTCTTTCTCAATTAAAAAACATAAATTCAGGAAAGAAAATATTTAATCTTAATTTTTTCATAGAAGCAAACTCAAAAGAAGAGTATCTTCATTTTCAGCAAAATATTCAAAAGGAAATTTATAACCAATTTTCGTCCGAAATTTTAATAAGTGTTTTAGCGCAACCGCCATTAACAGGCAAATTAATCATTGAAGCATGTTTTTATGACCCTAATTTCTGGAAATCTGAAATTATTTTGAAAGGCGAAAACGGGGCAGTTTTATTTGAACAGAACGATAGCCGTATTTTAATAGGAAATGTGCAATCGAATGAAAATGCGGAGTGCCGGTTAAACTCTGAAAATGCATTTTCCCGTTTGTCTGAGATTTTCAGGACGGCTGGATTTCCGATAAATTCAATTGTTCGTCAGTGGAATTATATTGAAAACATTTTGGGCTTCGATGTCAATGAACAACGTTACCAGGAATTCAACAATGTTCGTTCAGCCTTCTACGGAGATTCGTTTAAAGATAATGGTTATCCGGCGGCCACCGGAATTGGGATGAATAGTGGTGGAATTATAATTGAATTTATTGCAATTCAGTCAGACAAATTGATCAGTTTCCCTATTGATAATCCGGAGCAAATTGCCGCTCACTCATACAGTAAAAATGTGTTGGTTGGCGAAGAATGCATATTAAAAACAGCTCCAAAATTCGAACGGGCGCGCTTTCTTGAATTGTTTGGCATAAAAGTAATTTTTATTTCAGGAACTGCATCCATCAGGGGTGAGCTTACGGTTGGTGCAGGAGATCCGGCTTTGCAAACCGAAGTAACCATTGGCAATATCGAGCAGTTGTATTCTGGTAAGGTGCTTTCCAAAATTCCAGGCAGCCATTTGGTTCCCAAATATGGGCATGCCCGGGTTTATATCAAAGACAGGAAAGATTTTGCAGCCATAAAAAAAACATTCAGATTGCATTTCGGTAACCTGCCGGTGGTTTATATAGTTGCCGATATTTGCCGGCCCGATTTGCTGGTTGAAATAGAAGGGAAAGTAATTTTGGAATAAAATTCTGTTAGAATTTAAAATCAACCCCAAACATAAAAAGAGTTCCTGCCTGCGGAAAATAGCCATCCATCTTCAAACGTTCGCCTTCGTAAATGTATGAGTACACCCAGGCATTCGATTCATACTTTGCATTAAATAAATTATTTACCATCAGCTTAAACCTGATTTCCTCAAACAATTTTGTATTAACCGAGTACTCTGCATTCAGGTTATTTACAAACCAGGCATCCAAAGCATGACCATCATTCGAGGTATTGTCGATGTATTGTTTTCCAACGTAGGATGAGATTAAACTGAACTCAAGTTTATTCACCGGTGACAAAGTAAACCGGCTGTTGACTATCACATTTGGTGAAAAAGCCAGGTCGGTCGTACCTAATCCGTAGGTTTCCTGGCCCCAGGTATCCCAGTTGTCAACATATTCAATAAAATCCTGTATTTTATTGATGCTGAACGTGGCATTTCCGTTCCACTGCAAAGTGGGTATGATTTTAATTCCGGCCTGCAATTCAATTCCTGTACGGAAACTTTTTTCGACATTCACCATGATCGGCGCTCCCACATCGTTTATTTCGCCGGTTAAAACCAGTTGGTTTTTATAACACATGTAATAGTAATTGGCCGAAAAAGAAGACGCCGATGATTTATAATTGTATCCCAGTTCCCAGTCGCGCAAGGTTTCATGAAGAGGTTGTTTACCAGCAGGGTCAGCATCCACATAATTGCTGCGGTTGGGTTCGCGGTTGGCAACTGCAAAGGAAAGATAAAGTTGTTGGTTTTGAACTGGTTCATAAAAAACGCCAAATTTCGGGTTGAAAAAATTAAAAAGGTGTTCTTGCGTGATGTCGCGCAAATCGTCGTCAATGCCATCAATCGAATAATCAATATTGCGGTACTGTAAGTCGGCAAAAAGGTTCAGTTTTTCTGAAACCTGGTAATTATATTTTGTGTAAATATTAAAATCCTTTTTAAGCCCGGTACTTTGGTACCATTCGTGATTTGGTTCTGCATTTCCTAAAAACTTCGCCCAAATTACCTTTCCAAAATGGTCGCCATCATAAATGCTGTAACCGCCGCCAAAAATAAAATCGCTTTTATTTTTCCGATAATTTAACGAAAAAACGAGGCCGAAAAAATCGTTATCGAGCCATTTTTGGTTTATTAAGTCCGAAGTTTCTATGGTTTCAAAACCAATGATAACCGGGGGAATCTGGTAATCTGCCAAATCTTCATTTTCCTTGAAATTTTCATAAAAACCTTTTCCCCGAGTGTAATGTGCAGAAGTATTCAGATTGATATTTTGATTAAAACTTTGTGAAAAATGCAGTTGAAAATGATCCTGCTGATAATCGTCAACCTGGTTTTCATAGTATTGAACCACTCCGTTTTCGTCAGTGTATTCTCCGGCGCTGTTATATGTTCTGTTTGTTGAAAGCAAATCAGAAGGCACGCCATTCCATGCCTGGTAGGTTTTTTCGTAGCCTGAAAAAACGATGGCCTTCAAAACCGTATGTTCTGTGTAATAACCCGCTGACAAATAGAACGATTTCAAATCGGCACTGGCACGGTCGATAAAACCATCGGAACTTACTTTTGACAACCGGGCATCCACACTGAATTTCCCGTTAATTAAACCTGTTCCTGCCAAAACTGTATTTTTAAATGTATTGAATGAGCCGAAAGCTGTTTTATATTCTGCATAAGCTTTGGGATTAAAAGCGCTGGTTTGCAGGTTAATGGTTGCTCCAAAAGCAGCGGCACCATTTGCCGAAGTTCCGGCGCCCCTCTGAACCTGCACATTTTCGATGGATGAGGCCAGGTCAGGCTGATCGACAAACCAGGTTCCGTGCGATTCGGCATCGTTGAGTGGGATTCCGTTTACTGCGACATTAATCCGGTTCATATCGGTACCGCGAACCCTGAAATTGGTGTACCCAATACCACCTCCTGCATCCGATGTTGCAACAAACGAAGGAGTAAATTGCAACAGATACGGGATATCCTGACCCATATTGTGCCGGGCAATTTCTTCGCCCGAAACATTGTTGTAAGCCATTGGCGTTTTGCTTTTTGCCACCGATGCCGAAATCAGAATTTCATCGGTCAAAATTATATTTGGTTCAAGTTTTACCGAAATGTGCTGATCCGACTTTAAATTCAATTTTATTTCAGCGGTTTCAAAACCAATGAACGACACCTTAACCACGTATTCTCCCGCTTTCAGGTTTTTAAATTCGAAAGTTCCGTTACTTAAAGTAGAAACACCATACATTGAATTGTCCAAAACAACACTGGCTCCTGTAAGTGGTTCG
>JBBIVS010000236.1:0-6272 GCA_037439605.1 Draconibacterium sp.
ACAAAAAACCACAGTATTCGATTAGAAAATCATATAACGAAAAGATTGCCGATGGAAAAAAGTGAATACTGTAGAATGTACACCCTGGAATCGGAATTTTGGTGGTATAAAGTATTGCACGATTTAGTCGAATCAACAATCAGAAAAAACAAAAAAACCGGGGCAATCAGTATGTTTGATGCCGGATGCGGAACCGGAAAAATGATGGAAATTCTTCAAAAATACGGAAAAGTATAAGGTATTGATTATTCTTCTGATGCCATTGGATTTGCAGAAAACAGGGGTTTGAAGAATATTGAATTAGCCGATTTAAACGAGTACAATTTCGAAAATGAATCTTACGATGTTATTGTTTGCTTGGATGTACTTTATCATTCCGGCATTATCAATGATTTGGCTGTAGTCGAAAAGTTTTATTATGGTTTGAAAGAGGATGGTATTCTGATTATTAATTTGCCGGCTTTCGCGTATTTGAAAAGAGCGCATGATACAATGGTACACACAAAAAAAAGGTATCGTAAAAACCCATTTGTGAAGAAATTAAAAAATATCGGTTTTTCGATTGTGAATTCTGGTTACAGGATGCCGCACGTTTATTTTATTATTCTGATTACAAAGTTGTTTCTTAAAAATGGTAAAAAAAACGAGTCGAAATCTGATTTGAAAGAACTTGCCGGTTGGTTGAATTATTTATTATGCATCTTCGGAAAATTTGAAAACTGGTGGTTTTCGAGGGGATTTAGTTTTCCGGTTGGAAGTTCGTTGTTTATTGTTGCAAAAAAAAGAACTGTTATTAATTGATATTAATAAAGGTTTTCGAAATCATTTAATGATAATTTATGCTCACTAATTATAAATCAAACGAAAATGAAATCAATTTTTGGTTTGAAAATCATCATTATTATTTCCGTGTTTTTATTGGGATTTATCATCTTTTAGTCCCTTCAAAACGAAAAAATATTTCGCAGTACTTTAGGAAAAATTGCCATAACTTACGAGCACATTTCCGGAACTTTAACCCGATTTCAGGCCAGGAATCGAAACTTATGTTTTTTCTCCGTTATTCCCATTTATCTGGAGATTATCGCACTTGCCAGCCAATTATGTTTCGATTCTGAATTATTTGTTGTTTGCTATTTCTGTTTTAATCCTTTCTTCCTTATTTCTGAATACGGCAGAATTTGGAAAAATTGACCAACTCTGCCTTTTTGCATTGGCTTTAACTCTTCCTTCTGTATTTTCGTTTTATATACCATACTGTGAATCAACGTTTATATTTACAATGAGTATTGCTTTATGGGGCTTGTTTAAAGAAAACCGGATGCTTTTTTATTCAGGTTTAGTTGCATTTGTTTTAAGTCGTCCTTCATTTTTAATTTTCGCAGTTGCTGTAATTTGTACAGACTTATATTTTCTGGTCACACATAAAAATTTTATACTCTTCATCAAAGAGTTGGGTATGAAACTTTTCCCGGTTATTATCGGCGCTTTTATAACATTCTTTATCACTATTATTATTATTATTATTATTATTATTATTGCTTGTGCCATGCAATACCATTTGGCTTACTTATTTGTTTAATCACTTTCTGAATAATGCCTACATCATTCCATAAATCCGACAGGGAAGTTGGAAAAACACAGGCAACGGGATTATATTGAACTAACTAAACATTAAAAATATCAAAACATATGAACACATTTTATTTAAAAAAATCAAACCTTAAATTTTTAATCATCTTACTGATTTTCAATTTCTCCTGTACGCAAAAACCAAAATACGACTATCATTTTCAGAATCCTTTTTTAATTTTGGAAGAACTTGCAGAAAATATCGTTTCAATGTTGACTGTCGAAGAAAAAGTGCTGCAAATGGTAAACAATTCGCCTGCAATTGAACGATTGGGTATTCCTGCTTGCAACTGGTGGAAGGAATCACTTCATGGCGTTGCACGCAGCCTGTATCATGTTGCATCGTTTCCTCAGGCAATAGGAATGGCCGCAACCTGGGACATGCAATCGTTAAAGCAAATCGCTGATTACTGCGCCGAGGAAGGCCGAGCTATTTCCAGCGATTCGCGAAAAAAAGGAAAAACCGGTTTTTACCCCGGGCTCACCTACTGGACTCCCTACATCAATGTATTCAGTGCCCCGCGCAGGGGACGCGGGCAGGAGACTTACAGTGAAGTTCCATTCCTGACAGGAGAAATGGGAAAAGCTTTCGTTAAAGGGTTACTCGGAGACGATCCCAAATACCTGAAAGCATCGGCCTGTGCCAAACATTACGCTGTTCACAGTGGTACTGAATCGAGCCGCAATACACACAATGCAAAGGTTACCAGTTACGATTTGTGGGATACCTGTTTGCCCGCTTTCCGCGATTTGGTTGTTGATGCAAAAGTAAGCGGAGTAATGTGCGCCTTCAACCGTTTCAATGGACAACCTTGTTGCGGAAGCGAAAAGTTGGTGATGGATATTTTGAGGAAACAGTGGGGTTTTACCGGTTATGTAACTTCCGACTGTGGAGGAATAACCAATTTCTGGCTTACACATAAAACACATCCAACCCCTGAGTATGATGCTGCTGATGCATTGTTGCACGGTACCGACTCTGTATGTGCCGGAAGACATACTTACGAAGCACTTTACAAAGCCTTGGCTGATGGACTTATTACTGAAATAGACCCTGATGTTTCTTTAAAACGCCTGTTTGCCATCCGGCTTCAGTTAGGAATGTTCGACCCTGACGAAATAGCGTACTTTGCAAAAATTGATGTTTCGGCTTTGGAAAATGAAGTTCATAAAACTCAAGCATTGAAAATGCCGCAGCAATCTATCGTTCTGTTAAAAAACAAGGATAATATTTGGCCCCTGGGTAAATCACTTAAAAAAATCGCTGTAGTTGGTCAAAATGCCGATGATGAATCAGTGTTGCTGGCAAATTATTACTGCTACCCAACCGAAATGTTGGCCGAAAACAAAGTGGTTCAGAAAGTTATAAGACTTGTTGAAAAATGAAGAGAGAATTAATCACGAATTCAATGTGGACAGGTAAAGCAAAAACTTTTTGTCTGGCATTTTTCATTTTTCAGTTTTCTCTGTATGGCAATGCAGATGCTGCTAATTACTATGTTAGCGCAGTAGCCGGGAATAATTCGAACACAGGGCTTAGCGTTGATAAAGCATTTAAAACCCTTCAACGGGCAGCTGAAAGGACCGCGGCAGGCGATACCGTTTTCGTTATGAACGGCACTTATGTGAAAGATAATTCCTGGAGTTCGGATGTAGTGGTGGAAACCAGTTCGGGAACTCTGGAAAAATGGATTGTCTGGATAAATTACACGGGTCACAAACCTTTAATTTCCTTCGATTGCTGGCGGGCTTTCAATCTTCAGGGTTCTTACATTGAGGTGAATGGACTGACAATAAAAGGAAATAATGCTAATGTTACCCTTCAGCAGGCGCTAAACCAGCCGAAAAGTTGCGCCAATCCTTCGGGTTCGTACGATGCGCGTTTTAATGGCAACGGGATTTCGGTTGACGGCAGAAATGGTAACCGTTTTCATCATTTCAAAATAAAAAATTGTACGGTTTACGATTGTGGCGGGGCGGGTATCACTTTTATCCAATCCGACTACATCACTGTGGAAAACAACTTCATTTACAACTGTTCGTGGTACACATTGTGGTCAACCAGCGGCATTTCGCTTTGGCAAAACTGGAATTCCGACAAAGCAACTGGGGTGAAAAACATCATCCGCAACAACATTTGTTACAACAATCGCCAGTATGTTCCGGCCATTGCTTTTAACTGTGGGTTTACCGATGGAAACGGTATTATCATCGACGATTCAGACAACACCCAGAATGGCTCAACTCTTGGTTCGTACAAAGGGCGCACGTTAATTGAAAACAACATTTGCTATAAAAATGGCGGTTCTGGCATTCATACCTATAAAAGCAAACATGTTGATATTATCAATAATACAGCATACCTGAACAACAATTCGGTTGAACTGAACGATGGGCAGATTTTTGCCAACTCTTCCGACGATATCCGGATGTTCAACAATATCCTGGTTGCCCCGGCAAACAAACGGGTTAACTCAAACTACAACAACGGGAAAAACATTGTTTACAGCAATAACCTTCATTTTGGCGGCAATGCAACGGCAATAACAGGGGCTAACCTCGTCCGGGGCGACCCGAAATTTGTTGACGCTGCGAATAACGATTTCAGGCTGCAGGCTGGCAGTCCGGCAATTGATGCCGGGATTGATTCATTGCCCGGTTGTGCAGCGCCAAATGTTGATTTTGACGGAAATCCACGTCCGTTTGGAAAATCGCATGACATTGGCGCATTTGAGTATTCCGTTGTTTCGGGAATTGGTTTGATTGGAGAGCCTGAAAATGATTCCTTTCAGATTTATCCTAATCCGGCAACTGGTTTGGTTATAGTAAAGTGGAATTCCGGTACTGATGAAAAAGCCGAAATTACCCTTGTCAGCTTGCAGGGACAGGTTTTTCAAAAGGAAATTGTTTCTTCTTTTGATTCCGGATTGAGTGTTTTTACTTTTCAACTTGACACAATTCCATCCGGTATTTATGTGATTAATGTGAATAACGGAAAAGAAGTTTTTTCAAAGAAACTGGTAAAGAAATAACTAAAACAATAAAACCATGATTTTCAGAAATTTCATTTTAATGCTGGCAGTTACTGCAGTGTTCTCTGCACACAGCCAAACCACTCCTGAAAAATCCTCCTTTCAAAACAGTTTTGTAAAAGTAAGTGAAAAAAACTACAACTATTTTGCGCTGACACACGGTGAAACCTACATTCCTGTCGGCGCCAATTTGTGCTGGGCAAAAGACATGGACACGCTGGAATCGTATTTCAGGAAATTGTCGGAAAACGGCGGCAATTTTGCCCGCATCTGGCTGAATTTTCCGGGTCACGAAATTGAAACTGAATTTGGCAAACGGAACGATGCAAATGCCAAAAACCTGAAACGCATTCTTGACATGGCTGTGCGTTACAATATCAAAATCAAATTGTGTATCGAAAGTTTCAGGTTGATTTCTGATGAAACCACGTTCTTTTCAAAAAGGCAGTACCACACATCAAATGGCGGAACATTCGAAAATATGGAGGAATACATTCATACTGAAAAAGGCAAACAGGCTTACCTGAACAGGCTTTCGATGTTAAAGGAGATTTTTGGCGACCACCCTGCAATTTTTGGCTGGGAGTTGTGGAACGAAATGAACGCCATTAAAAGCGATGGGGTGGAGGAGTGGAACGAAATCATGCTGCCCCGCGTTCATGAAATGTTCCCGCAAAATATGGTGATGCAGAGCCTGGGAAGTTTCGACCACAACGGCGCCCGCGATATTTACCGTTTTATAAACCGGCTGGAATCGAACGATGTGGCACAAATTCACCGCTACCTCGATTTGGGCGCAAGCCTCGATATTTGCAAAGCCCCGATGGATTTGCTTGCCAGCGATGCCATTGACGAACTGCGAACGTACGACATTTCGAAACCGATGCTGCTTGCCGAGGTGGGTGGCGTGAAACCAAAGCACACCGGACCCATTGAAATTTACGAATCGGACAAGGACGGAGTATTGCTTCACGATTTGCTTTTTGCTCCCTTTTTCAGCGGAGCTGCCGGACCGGGCCATGCCTGGCATTGGGACAGTTACATCGATAAAAATAACCTGTGGTATCATTTTCAACGATTTGGGGAAGTAATCAAAGGAATTGACCCTGTAATAGAAAACTTTAAACCGGTTAAAATTGAACATCCAATACTGCGAATTTACGGTCTGGTCGGTGATAAAACCACTTTACTCTGGTGCCGCGATGCTGAAAACAACTGGGAAAATGAATTTGTAAAAGGTGTACCGCCCGAAAACCTGGAAGGTGTGAAAATTGATATTTCCAAACAGTTGAATAAAAAGGAGATACGGAGAACTTCAGTTTATGACCCGTGGAAAAATAAATGGTCGCAGGGAAAGAAAACTGACCAAATTGCATTGCCGCAGTTCAAAAGGTCGGTGGTAGTAAAAATTGAAAAGAAATAACTTCTAAAGTACCAGATTATCAAAAGTTATAAAATCCAGATTATGAAATCAGTTCACAGAATCTTATGTATTGCGTTTTTAATTGTCTGTATTATTAAGTCAAACAGCGTAACGGCGCAAAAAACATAGGATGACACTCCACTTTTTGGCGCACAGGTTTTTATTGAGCCCGGGCAAACCGAAGC
>JBBIVS010000237.1:0-6270 GCA_037439605.1 Draconibacterium sp.
TCAGGAGTTGACGGGAATCAGGAAATGCAGTCGAAAACTCTTTTTGCCAATGGCAAAGTTCTGACAGTTAAAGTTCAAAGTCCTGCGATTGCGAACAATATATTGGGAGACTCGGAATTTCGCAAAGTTTCAGTGTATCTGCCACCCGGGTACGATGAAAATGGTGAAACAAATTATCCGGTTATTTATATGTTGCCTGATGTAAACGGCACCAACGAAGACTGGTTTCATATTTCTGAAAATCAGCTTTTATCTGAAGTTCTTGACAAATCAATTCAATCGGGTACAATTAAACCAATGATTTTAGTATTTCCCGACACGAAAAACAAATTTGGCGGATGTTGGTACACAAATTCATCAGTTTCGGGCAACTGGGAAGATTTTGTGGTAAACGACCTCGTTAACTATATCGATCAGAATTTCCAAACGCTGCCATTTGCAATGAGCCGCGGAATTGCAGGCAATGGAATGGGCGGCTACGGCGCTCTGAAGCTGGCAGCAAAACACCCTGATGTATTCAGCTCTGTCTATTCGCTGAATGCCTTAACTGACTTTGAAACGTTAATCACACAGCCATATATTTGGGACAACAATTTTAAAAATGCCGCAAAGGCAACTAGTTATCCTACCAACGATGATTTTGCAAATAAACTGCTTGGCATGGCAGTAGCTTTTGCGCCCGACAAAAACAAAACTGAAATTTTGGGAAATTTGCCAAAAACTGAAACCGGCGAAATTGTACAGGCCGTTTTTGATAAATGGATGGAAAACGATTTGCTGAAAATGATTCCTCAATATGGCGGAAATATGAAACTATTGAAAGCAATTACAGTTGATTGCAGCACTGCCGATGTAAAAATTATGCTGAACAACAACTTTTCAGAAGCATTAAAGAACAATGGCATCGAACAGAATTTCAGCTATTTTGATGGCAATGTAAATCTTTTGAGCCGTGTAACCGGTGTAATGCTACCGATGTTTTCGGATAACCTGTCGTGCACGTTGCTCGAATTCAATTCAAGCTATTGCTATTCTAATTCCGATGTTTTGAAAGCTACCCTTAAAACCGACGGAAATATTTTTATTGTTCCAAACGAAACTGGCAACAGCCTTAAATCAATTCAGGAAAAAAATGTCATTAAGCTCGATGTTAAGGCCAACCAGGAAAATGAAATTTCCTTCGCCGGTTTAAATAAGGGTATTTACAAAATTTACGGGGTAAGCAGCAACGGTTTTATTGACAAATCGCACACATTTGGAATCAACGGCGGCGAACCCGAAGTAACCGTTTGTATTATCGACTCAAAAACATGCACTAAAATGAAAACCTGCGGTTTAAAAGTAAATGATAAGGAATGTAAGCCTGATCCAAATGGCAATTTTTGTTTTAAAGGTTCAGGTGAAATGATACTTTGCACCCAGCAAAAAGATTATGCGAGTCTCGAAAAAAGTGTAATGATTTACACCGATACTACCTTTGTGGTACCACTGGTGCACGATTCATATCTGCAAGTGGTTGACAAAAATTATGGCTCGCCCATATTCGAGGCAATGGTTACGCAAAACAACACGGCAAAGCTTACCGGAAACAATGGGTTTACCACGGTACAAAACGACCAGGACGAAATGCTTGAATGCCATGTTTTTAAAACAGGTTATTTTGCCGAAGATGTAAAAATTCCTCTCCAACCGGGTGCAACCGCTGTAATTGCGCTTACGCCTAAAAAGGCCGATGTAACATTTGTACTTGTTGGCACCGAAGGCCATTTACAGGACGGAACTGTTAAACTTGGCGAAATAACACTGAAACCTGATGAAAACGGCAGGGTATGTTTTACCGGGATGGATACCCGCGTTGAATACAATTATGTAATCAGTAACGCATCATACGAAACAATACTGGGTTCAGTTACCCCGGAAGCCAATACAATGCTGCCAATTTATCTCGAACCGAGGAAAGTGGTTTCGCCTGAACTAAAAGATGTTCAAATAACCACTGGCGTTAACGAAAAACTGGCCCGTGAAATCATGATTTATCCAAATCCGGCAACCGATGCAATTACGGTTCAAACTGGCGTTAACAAAGGATTTACAGTTGAACTTTCTACCATCAATGGTACCTTGATTTATAAATCAAAAATCGAAGGAACGTTGCATCAGATAAATCTGTCGAATCTAAGCAATGGCGTTTATTTCGTTACGGTTAAGTCTGACAACTTTTATCATACCCGAAAAATAATGAAGTTGTAGAAAGTAAAAGTCGAAACGGTGCGATGGTCCCGTAGCCACCGGGGAAAAAATCCCCGGTGGTATTCTAACGCGGTAAAAAATTAATCCGAAAACAGTTATGCAAACCTAAAAAACAGCTATTGAAACATACTTGCAATCATTGAAACATAATTGTAATACTTTGATTCAAAATTTAAAGTTTTTAATTCAGTTTTGTTAGGTTTTGCCTTGAGTTTTGATCTACCTTTAATGATGTAAAACAAAACAAACATTTTAATTTTTCTGAAAATCAAATCACAACCGAATAAAAGTTGTTGCAGTTTTATATTCATAGTCTCAATGTTTTAGGGTGCCGGTGAACAGTCTCCGGCACTTTCTTTACTGGCCATTGGCCTTGAAAGTAATACAGCTTTTATAGCTATTTCAAATTTCAGTTATTTTTTGTAACTTTTACCAACCAAAAAACTTATAACCACAAAGTTTAACTGCCGCGACAAATGAATGGGATGAACCATACCGAAGAGCAATTTCTGCAAAAAATCACCGAAATTATCGATGCCAACCTGCACAACGAACAATTCGGAGTAAGCCAACTTGCACTCGCGATGGGGATGAACCGCATTACTCTTCACCGGAAAATTACACAAGCCGCCGGTATTTCCATCAGCCAATTTATTTGCCAGGTGCGGTTAAAAAAGGCCTTTCAACTGCTAAAGCAAAACTCAACAACCATTTCTGAAGTGGCTTACCAATGCGGTTTTAACAGCGCGACCTACTTTTCCAAATGTTTTCACGATTTTTACGGTTATCCGCCCGGTGAGGCAAAAAATCATTTAACATTGGAAGAAACTGAAAAACCGGAAAAAGAAAGAACGGAAACCGAAAATCCCGAAGTAAGGCCTGCATTTAAGAAAAGGTGGGCAAAAGAAGTTTTTGTAATTGCAATAGCGCTGGTAGCGATCATTGTTTCAAGCGAGGTTTTCTTTTTCAGGCCTTTTACAAAAGAAAAAACAAGCTCTGAAAATACCGTTGCCATCATACCGTTTGTAAACGACAGCGGCGAGGAGTTTGCACCGTTTACCACCTGGATGGGAATTGAAATCGGCAATAAACTCAGCAAAATTGATAACATGCTGGTGGTTCCGCAATCGACCACCGAAACCTTCCGCGACAGCAAAAAAAGTAACCGCGATATTGCCCGCGAACTTATGGTTGATCACATCCTGCGCGGACGAACCATTAAAACCGGGGAGAAAATCCTGTTAAACGTTGAGTTGCTTGAAGCAAAAACCGGCAACGCTGTATTTACCGAAATGTATGAACGAAATTTGGATGAAACTAAAGATGCCGATTTACAGCGCATTTTTGAAATTTGTGGCGATGTGGTTCTTCAAATTTCAGAAGCGCTGAAAACAGAATTAACTGCCGAAGAGAAAAAACAGGTTGACCAAAAATCCACGCAAAATTCCGAAGCACTTCAATATTTTCTGCAGGGAAACCAGTTATTTTTGATGTTAAAAACCGCACCAAATAAATCATATACCAATCCGGATCGTTACATATACATCAACGAAGCAAGAAAAACCTTTGAAAAATGCATTAATCTTGATTCAACTTACAGCGATGCCTATTTTAAACTTGCCCAGATTTATTGCGATTTTCTTTATCCTCATACTTCCGATTTAAAGCTTAGATACCTTTACCAGGATTCAGGCATGATGTTTATTGAAAAGGCATTGCATTTCGATAAAAATAATATTGAAGCTAATACAAGTAAACAAGGTTATTTAATATCAAAGGGATTGTTTGAGGAAGCTAAGAAACTCGACCCCATCGTCGATAAACAGGTCAAAAATGCGCCGTTTTACATGAGCAAAGCAATGCAATACTATGAGCTTCAGGACTTTTATCACTTTTTTGAAAACATATCAAAATACCATGAATTAAAACCAGTTAGCGAAATAATAATGCCTTTTTTATTTAACATAGAACTTGTATGTTATAACACAACAGGATTCCCGGAACTTGCGAGAAAGAAAAATGCAGAATGGTTTGCAAATATGAATGATACTGCGCTGTATGATAATTTTAATGTACTTATTGAAATACGGGATGGGAATTATCAAAGAGCGCTTGAACTCGCTGAATATAGGTTGAAAAAATTTCCCAATTCAATTGTGTTTATGAATCATGAAGTTGAAATTTATAATTACTTACGTGATTACGACAAAGCGCTGAAAGTGATGATTCGACTTGAAAAAGAATTGGAGAATAGAGGTATTTCACCTTATGCAACAAGCTACATTCATGGTTATACTTATTTAAAAAATGGAATGACTGAAAAAGCCAACCCTATTTTTGAAGGGGCTGTAAAAAATTTTGAGGAACAAATAAAATATTCAAGTTGGGAAGCTAAGTTGTATTATTCGCACTTTTGTCTGGCTAAAATTTATGCGGCGCTGAACAACAAACAGCAATCTCTGTATTACCTGGGATTGATGAAAAAAGCAGCCAGCACACCAAAAATTTTCATATGCCACCTGAAAAACGACCCCATGTTCGACAATATCCGCAGCGAGCCTGAGTTTCAGAAAATCACCCGTGAACTGGAAAAGAAGTACCTCGACGAACACGAAAAAATCAAAAAACTGCTTATCCGCCGCGGCCTGGAACCAGCGTAATCCGAAGTTGAGCTGGTGACTTTGGGTCACCTGCTCAATAAAAACCAAAACCCCATCATCAGTACCATTGAAACGGCTGTTTGCCCTTTTTGTCAGGGCCAACCTGAACCCGAAACTTTTATTGGCTTTCTGTGGCCTGTAAAACAGTACAGAATTCAATTTCAATATCATTAAAACGCAGTTTATACGGTTCTTTTACAAAAGGTGAAATACAGTAATTTTTTCCATTTGGATAATATTCCCTGAATTTTTCAATGGACTTGGTTGAAAATTTATCCTGATTTATTTTGCATTCAAAAACATGCACTTCATCACCTAAACCTTTGATAACGAAATCTATTTCGTTATTAAGTTTATCCCGCCAATAAAAAACTTCCCCAAATTCGGTGCGAAGCATATCAAGCGCAAGGTGTTCCCATAAAATTCCACGGTCGGTTTCCCTTAATTTATTCCAGCCTCTTACAAAACATACAAAACCTGTATCAAAAGCATAAACCTTTGGGCGTTTTACAATTTCCTTATTTCCACCTCCAAAAAAAGGTAGAACCGGATAAACAGCATGTGCAACCGTTAACGCTTCGATATGGGACATAACAGTTGGCCGGGTTAAGCCACTGTCTTTCGAAAGTGAAGTAATATCCAGAATTCCTCCACTTTGCAGAAATACCAATTGCATCAACCTTATAAACCCATTCCGGTTTCTGAAGCCAAAAAGTTCTTGTATATCTCGTGCATAATAACTGTCAATCCATTCAGAAAAATTTTCAGGGTCGACTTTTTCAGCTAATAAAAGTTCTGGTAAGCCACCATTCAACAGCCGTTTGTCGAAATCAGGAATCATGAATGAGTTTAAACATTCATTCCATAATACCGGAGGTAAAAAAAACTGTATTTTTCGGCCGGTAAGAGAATCGCGAAATTTTTCAGTTGCCGAGAGAGTGGAAGAACCTGTAGCTAAAATTTTAAGATGACTGAATTCATCGACACCAATTTTCAAAACTATGCTTGGATTATTTAACCGGTGAATTTCATCAAAAATTACGGTTGCACCGTATGGCAGGCTGTTATAAAAAAATTCCGGATCATCCAATCTTCGTGCAACAGATGGTAAATCACAGTTCATGTAAATTGCGTCAGGTATCATTTTAGCCAATGTTGTTTTACCGCTCCGCCGAACCCCTGACAACCACACTAAAGACCTTTTCTCCCAGGCTTTTTGCAGCTTTTCCATCCAAAACTGACGAACAATCATAAATCGTACTTTACAAATAGACTGTCCAAATGTAAAATTTATTTCCAATTTTTGCAAACATTCATCCACCGAACTTTAACCTTGAAGGTGAACCATGCAGAAGTTGAG
>JBBIVS010000238.1:0-2112 GCA_037439605.1 Draconibacterium sp.
ATTCAGGCCAGCCGGCGCCAAATCTTCATCGATAAATTTCACAAATTCGTCAACCCCGCTTACTGATGGGGCTGCAATACAAAGCCTGCGAACAGGGTAGGGCGATTCTGCTTTTAAAGCTAAAGATAAAATGAGGGAAATTGAAAAAAGTACTAAAAATCGTTTCATGCTATTAATTTTAGTTGGTTTATTTTGATTTTTGTTTTCAAATTTATTGAAATAGATGAATAAAAGTAGTGTTGAGCGAATTTTTATTTACGCAAAGGCCTGTTTGATGCGAATTGTGAGATGAGAAAATCAATCAGCCACAAAATCAAAATAAAAACAATATTCAAACCTATACTTAAAACAATCAGGAAATAAAAGCCTGAGAAGTAGTTACTGCTTGTTGAGAAAAACCCTGATATAAAATCGCCATTCCAAATGGTGGCAATATTGACAAAAAACAGGAGAGCAGCGAAATAGACAAATCCGCGAAAAGCCCCTTTTATATCCGATGAACTTAGCGAAATGGAACTTCCGATGGCATAGAACAAATAAAAAAACAAAGCAAGTTTCCACCAGTTGGAGTTGGCAAGTATGAACCTGAAAGTTTCCCATACTCCCTGCCCAATGTTTAGTGCAGCATTTTTTAAAGCAGTAAAACTTTGAAAAAGCTTTGAAGTAAAAACAACATTATGTTTTTCGGCAATTTGAAAAATATTCAAACCAAAAAGAAACCACGTTACTAACCATAAAAGCAAGGTTCCCAACAGGATTGGTCCGATTCCGATAAAAAAATTACCAATGGTCTGGTAAGGATTTCCTTTGGTGTAACTGTGTTTTACCTGCCCCAGTGATTTTCCGGAGGTTGGTTTAAACAGCTTGATTTCAGAAACTTTGTGGGCAAAAATGATGGCAAAAATGGCATGACCAAATTCGTGTACCGATGTTCCAAGCCAGCCAAAAACATAAAGGTAAATTTTTTGCCCCAGTACTTTGTAACTCAGGGTTTCGTTTTTCCGGGCTATGAAATTCATTATTAAAGCCAGCACCAAAAGAGGCCCAAGCAAAACAAAAAGCTGGGTAAAAGTTGCGACTCCGGCATCCAGCAAATAATACCAGGTTTTGTATAAAAATTCTTTCATGCCTTTATAACAATCGTCACCCGACTCAAAGTCGGGTGACGATTTATCAGAATTAAAAGTTATTCATCACCCGACTTGGAGTCGGGTGATGAATAGGATTCTTAATAATTTGTAAAATCCCATTTGCCACGAATCGGGCGCGAAAGCATCATGTTTGCCCAGTCGTCGCCGGTGAATTTTTCAGTTTTTGGATCCCACAACAGCGGACGCTGCAACTCGTATGCAATGTTTGTAATGTTGCAAACCGAAGCAGTGCGGTGGCCAACTTCAACATCGGAAATGGGTTTGCTGCGTTTTTTAATGGCATTAATCCAGTCCTGGTAATGATTATCGCTGAAATAAACCTTTTTGTCTGTTGGTTTTAAATCAGTTTTCGCCAGTTTTTCGTTAGGGAAGGTGCGCAAAAATTCACGGCTTACTTCAATTTTTCCTTCAGTTCCAATCATCTGTACTGCATTACCATCTTTTGGTCCACCCCACAATTTGTGGTTAACACGCACACCATTCGCATAAATCATAGTTAATCCGTGCGATTTGCCAGGTTCACGCGGCGGAAGGAATTGCACTGGGCCTGATTCGTCCATTCCAAGCGCCCATTGAGAAATGTCGAACATGTGAGCGCCCCAGTCGGTAACCAGTCCGCCTCCAAAATCGCGGTAACCGCGCCACCATGCCCACGGGCCTTGAATCGTCAACGGGGCAAGTTGATCGTTGTACCCACGATAAAGCGATGGCCCTACCCATTCATCCCAGTCAAGGCCTTCCGGAACCGGCTGGGTTGGCAGGTCGCACTGTTTAACGGGTTCACCAACGCTAACGTTTATCTCGGTAATTTCGCCGATGTAACCGTTTCGTGCTAACTCAACTGCATGTCGGAAATCGCGCCACGAACGCTGCATATTCCCGGTTTGGAAAACGCGGTCGTATTTGCGGGTTGCGTTTACCATGGCGCGGCCCTCAGCAACAGTGAGCGACATCGGTTTTT
>JBBIVS010000238.1:2122-5455 GCA_037439605.1 Draconibacterium sp.
GCAATAAATGTCTTTCCCGGCTTTTGCAGCGTCAACTGCAATTTGCGCGTGCCAGTGATCGGGCGTTACTATGACAACTGCGTCAATGTCTTTTCTTTCAAGCAGTTCACGGTAGTAGTGGTAACTGTCAACTTTGGCGTCGATGTTTTTTTTAGCGTTATTGCTTTTAGATGCTTCAACAAAATTGTCGAGCTTGCTTTTAAACACATCGCAGGCAGCCATGGTAACTGTTTCCTTGCAGCCGCCAATTCCATTCAGCAATGTTCCAACCTGTTTCCCGGTTCCGATAAATCCGAGGTTAATTTTGTCGTTGGCGGCAACAAAACCATTTCCACCTAAAACATGCCGCGGAATTACGGTTACGGCAGCCGCTCCAACCGCAGTTTTTCCAATAAAGTTTCGTCTGTTCATTTTATTCATTTTGAAATAGGTTTAAATGATTTAAAATTTGAGTTGTAAAAATGGGTGTTTTTATTATTTATTCAAAATGAAAAGAGCAATGTTTCTCAGTTTTCTATACCGGTTTTATCAATTCTCTGATTTCAATTTTAAAAAAAATAATAATAAATAGTAACTATATAATTACTAAATGTAATTTATACTTGATTATATGTAATTTATAAATTACATTTGTATCGTATTTTAAATTTAATGAGTATGAAAACAAAACTTCTTTTTCCAAATCGGTTTAAGCGAATAGGATGGATTCTTTTGGTTCCTTCAACTATTCTGGGTGTATTATGTATTTTTAATGACTTTAGTTTTGATTTTTTAGATGTTAAAGTCTTTGCAATCTTTTCAGATGATTTTTTAGGCCCCGATACTGTTTTTGGGTTGCAGAAAAATAATATCACCGATGAAATTGTTGGAATTCTGTTTATAATTGGAGCACTCTTTGTCGCATTCTCAAAACAAAAAACTGAGGATGAATTTATAGCAAAAACCAGGTGGGAGTCACTTGTTTGGGCAACTTACTTTAATTACCTGATACTGATTTTCTGTTTTATTTTTTTCTACAATACCGGATTTTTATGGGTGATGATTTTCAATATGTTTACGGTACTGATTTTCTTTATCATTCGCTTTTACTTTATCCTTTGCATGTCAAAAAAATCATTGAGCCATGAAAAATAACCTGAGAGTTGAGAGAGCGATAAAAAATATTACCCAGGAGGAGCTAGCCAGGCAAATTGGCGTTACAAGGCAGGCAATCAACTCAATCGAGTTAAACAAATATGTTCCGTCAACAATTCTGGCACTAAAATTATCTCAGTATTTTAATAAAACTGTCAACGATATTTTTATTCTTGAAGAATCAGATTGAAATTTATATCAGACCTTATATTTATTGTATTGTGTCAATAAAACAAATTATATATACATAAGGTTTTTACTTTACATACAACATCACTGAAATACCGCCGGTAAGGTTATTTATATCCTTTTCCACCGCAGTGTATTCCCATAAAACATTGTCCTTTTTTGTTTTCTCGTTGTACAAAATGAGATTTTTATAGGCTTCTCCGGTTTCAAATAATATCTGGCCGTTCGATTTCCTGACAAACGGCAATGCCTTTGTCGTTATTGTTATTTTAGTATAATCACCATTTGAGTAGTTAACATTCCAGACAAATTCAACAGTGGCCGTTTTTTCGCCATCCAGCGTAATTTTCATCGAACCTTCACTTTTGGGATTTTTATCCGAAATATTCCAACTACCTGAGTATACATTGTTGGTTTTGGTGACTGTTCCGGTAAAACCAGAACCTCCGGCATTACCCACGGGATAATTTGTAACTTCGTTGGTCTGCAGGTTGGTAGCTTTTGCTTTTGCGGGTAAAGTCCAGCTAAAATCGAACTGGTTATATATTGTCGTTTCACTAAAATCGTATTCGTTCGATTTGATCATAATGTCAGCCAGTTCAACGTAGGCAACAATTTTTTTTGCGCCTGGAAATTTTTTGTCGGTTTCGGTAACCGAAAATTTACCATTCGACGCAGAAACCGTAACTGTTGAAATTTTACCATCGACCAAAAAACTGACCTTGCCATTGTAATTCAATGTATTTGGATATTCATCAGTGGCTGTGTGTTTTATGGTACCATCAATTATTTTGTCCTGAGTTTTAATTTCAAGAGAAATGGATAAAACCGGGAAAAAATGGTGCATAACATGAATTCCCGCTTCAAGGATGGCCGGAATCAATTCACTTGCCTGTGTCTCAACATTTTTGAAGGTAATTCTCGGGTACGACCTGTAATTCGAGGTCAGAAAACCAAGCAGCACCGACTGGTCATTGCACATCTGCACTTTTCTTCCGCTTGGGAAATTATAATTATAATTAAAAGATTCAGCTTCATAAGCCAGTTTATCGAGTTTGGGATTTGCATAATCCTTTTTTCCGTTTCTTGAGTTGTATGTTTCAACACCGTTGCCCGAAATGGTTTCATCAGAGAAAAAGTACTTATTGGTGAACCGGGCAAGTTGCCTGTTTATTTCAATTGCATTGGGTGCTGCCACAAACTGGCTTTTCAGTGTTGCATCGCAGGAGTTTCCCCCGTAACTGGCAATCCATGCAGGTTGAAATCCCCCTTCATACGGGTCGCTTCCACCCAATCCAAATCCGCCGTGTGCATCGTTCCTTACATGTGGCGTGCAACCCATATCTGCCGTGTTGTGCAGAACTTCTCCAAGAGCACGGAATGCTTTTGCCAGATAAAGATTCCGGAACTTTTCATCACTGCTGGTAATTGCTTTACCCATGCAATCTTTTGCCACATACCACGACCATTCATTGTTTCCATTCACATCATTTCCCATAAAGTGCCAGAAAACTGCATCAACGCTCGGATTAAACTGAGCACCTGCAATGTTTATATCAGTTAAATGAGTTTTCCCGTCATTCGATACCGGGTCGTAAAAATGGCGATAAGCTGCCTGAGCCTCCGGTTCATCGGCGCTGTAACCGCCTTCTTTTATCCACTCTTTTATCGTGTAACTTCTGTCTTCTGTTTTTACTATCAAATACCCCGATTCGGTAACTGCCGGACCAGTAAGTTTCACAAGATCAAATCCGAAATTGTAGTTTTTGAATTCAGTCCATCCGGAAGCTGAACTTTTAAATTTATCGACAATCGCCGTGTTAAAGTCACGATGTGCTGTTTTATTGTCGTAACTCATTGAATTATTTATAATTGCAAGAGTCAGGATAATGGTTGCAAATATTTTTTTCATGACTGTACCAATTATAAATCCTTTAATTTCCATTTGCCATCGTCATCGAGAATCATCGAAATTTCGAACTTTTTCCCGTTATACTGTACCTCGTACAC
>JBBIVS010000238.1:5481-6245 GCA_037439605.1 Draconibacterium sp.
TTAAAAATATCGGCAAACTGCACAAGTTTCGGGGCATTTTTTTGAACAGCATCTTTGTAGTACTTTTCGTAGGCAGGACTTACAAAGGCAAGAAATGCCTGGGAATCGCCGGCGGTTAAGGCTTTTTCAATTTTCCCGCTGGTTTCTTCCAACAGGGCAATTTTGTCTTTAACACTGTCATCCGGTTTGTTTTCCGGTTCATCAGTCAGGTTATCCTTATTGCAGGAGCCCGTAAACATAACAATCATCAAAATGATGAAGAATGAAAATAATAATTTGATTTTCATAATGGTTAATTTAAATGTTTATGGTTGTAATACGATGGTGTAAAATAGTATTTTTTTATTTTATCTGCAAAATGGAAATTATCACAAATTGTATATTTTCTGTTACATTTGATAAAAAACTTGGCATTTGAAAACCATTCTTTCCATCGATTGCGGAACCCAAAGTTTAAGGGCTATTATTTTTTCATTGAAGGGGGAAATGCTGGCATTTCAAAGGGTCAAATACGAGCCTTACATTAGTCTGAATCCGGGTTGGGCCGAACAGGATGCGGAAGTTTACCGGGAAGCACTAAAAAAGGTATGTTGGTTGCTGAAAAATGAGAATCCGGAATATTTTAATACGATTGCCGGGGTAGGAATAACCACCATGCGCGATTCGATGGTTAATGTTGACATGGACGGAAAACCGCTTCGCCCAATCATGGTTTGGCTCGACCAGCGCAAGGCAAAACCAGTGTATAAACCCGGCATTGCAAT
>JBBIVS010000239.1:0-6200 GCA_037439605.1 Draconibacterium sp.
AGAAACCGCCAACCGCAATGGACTGATATGGAATATATGCTCCGCAACTGGGTAAATTTCTGCTGGCTCTCGGGCGACCACATTACCGAACAATTTATTCACGAAGTAGATGTAATGAACTGGTACATTGGGCAGAACCCGGTTTTGGCGATTGGCTGGGGAGGCCGTCAGCGCCGTGTTACCGGAGACCAGTACGATTTCTTTAATGTGGAATATGTTTATGAAAACGGAATAAGAACCCATTGTGCAGCGCGGCAAATTAACGGTTGCACCAACCGGAAGGTGGAACAAATAAACGGAACCAATGGATACGCCAATGCTTCCGGAACAATTTACGACTGGCAGGGAAATGAAATCTGGAAATATCCAAAACCGGAAGAAACTGAAACCACTTCACCATGGAAAGTAACCAATCCGTTTGTGCAGGAACACATTAACCTTGTAACTGCAATACGTACGGGAAAATCAATCAGCGATGCAGAAGCCCAGGTAAATTCAACACTCATTACAATTATGGGAAGAATTGCAGCTTACACTGGAAAAGAAGTAACCTGGGAAGAGTTAATGAACTCAGATTTGTATCTGGGTCCGAAAACGTATGTATTAGGTCCTGTTCCGGAAATAAAAGAAGTGATTCCGGTCGTTGGAGTGGAAAATGCACCACAGGTTTAAAGCCTGTCTGACCGCAGGAAGGTTCAAAGTTCAGAGTTTCGGATAAAATTTAAAGCAGTTGAATAATGAAAAGGTTCATACAATTAGGTATTATGGTGTTTTTAGCGGGAGTTGTTTCTGCACAAAAACCATTGTTCAAGTTTGGCGAAGAGATTGGTTTTGATAAAATCACTTCGGGGCAAAAAATTAAATGGCAGCCTGTGCAATGGATTCAGGTGAACACTGAAGAAAGTACCTGGAAAATAATGGGGAATGAACTGATATGTTATGGTTTGCCAATCGGGGTCATCCGCTCAGAGAAAAAATACGAAAATTTCATTCTTCACATCGAATGGAAACACATGGAATCCGGTGGGAATTCCGGCACTTTTGTGTGGAGCAATGCAGTACCAGGAAAAAACCGGTTGCCCGACGGCGTTGAGGTTCAGATGCTCGAGCTTGACTGGGTAAACCTGAACATGAGGAATGGTGAAAAACCGCCGATAGCTTATGTTCATGGCGAGTTATTCGGGGTTGGCGGCGTAAAAATAATTCCCGATAATCCGCGGGGCGAACGAAGTAAATCTGTCGAAAACCGCTGTTTGGGCAAAGGTGAATGGAATACTTACGAAGTGGTTTGTGTTGACGGCACAATCAAACTTTCGATAAACGGAAAATTTGTTAACGGAATCAGCCAGTCATCGCAAAAAAGTGGTTATATATGTTTGGAATCGGAAGGCGCTGAAATTCATTTTCGCAATATCAAAATCATCGAACTTCCATAATCTTTTTATTCATCTGATGACTCGAAGTCATCTGATGAATAATCACCAATAATGCTTCCTTTACCAATCAATCGGTTCAGGATGAATGGTTGAGATGTACCCGAATTTTTCAAGAATGGCAAGTTCAACGTTTGTGCAAATTTCGTGTGCTTCGTTAAGCGACATACCGGGAGGTAATTTTATATGACAACTTAATTCGGTATGCTGACCGTAATTATGAATGTGAATGTGATGAAGGTGAAGTGGTTGATTGGTGGTTTTTTGTGCAGTTTCGCGAATAGAAATCATCAATTCTTCAGATGGGCTCTCGCCAAGCAACGATTTTATTTCCTTCGACAGAATTTCGAAACTGGCATATCCTATCATCAGGGCAACAATAAAACTTAAAACTGCATCAGTCCACCAGAAATAATCGGCAAAAGCCAACCCAATCAGGATTACAACCGACGAAAAGGCATCTGACCGGTGATGCCAGGCATCGGCCTTTAAAATCGACGAATCAACCTTTCTGGCTGCCCAAAATGCGTACAGGGCCATCAGTTCTTTCGAAATTATTGAAATGATGGTTGCCACCCATGCCACAGTGCCAAAAATGGTTTTTTCCCTTGTTCCGAATTTCTCAATAGCGCCAACAATAAAATCAAAAGCAACAATGGCGAGCAAAACGCCTATGATAATTGCGGCAATATGTTCGGCACGACCATGCCCAAAAGGGTGGCCGGCATCGGCAGGTTTGCGCGAAACACGGCCTGCAATCAGTACTATAACCGACGAAATAGTGTCGCTCATGGTATGCCAGGCATCGGCAATCAGCGCGAGCGAACCGGTAACAATACCAGCCCAGTATTTTAATGCAAAAAGCATTGTGTTTCCAATAATGGAAATCCATCCTTCGCGTACGATGTATTTTTTTCTGTCGGGCATGGGCTCAAAATTAGTAAATGCAAAATAATAATCAGAATTTGAATTAATGGGTTACATGTGTTTATTTAATTTTATCAGAAACCTTTTTAATGATATTATTAATGGAAGGTGTTTTAATTAGCTTCGAGAACAATCCTGTTTTGCCGTAATGTAAAAGAACATTGCGTGAATACATAAAAAGGCCTAAACTGTGCGATGCAAACAGAACCGGATCTAAACGCGGTATTGAATAAATAAAAATCATTAGCGACCCAATGGTACTGATAATCCAGAATCCAAGCGGCAGAACTGAATCGTTATGATATTCTGAATAAATCCATTGATATAAAAACCTTGAAGTAAAAATAACCTGACCGGCAGAACCCCAGATGAGCAGTAAAAGGGAAACATTGTCATTTTTCAGAATCGACCTGAAATTATAATTTTCCCCAAAGATGAGCCAGCACAGGTAAAATAAAGGAATTACAACAGACAGTGTGCGGGTTATAAAGTGCATTTTTTCCCAGGCATTTTTAAGCTGAAGGTTGCGGACATAAACACTGTAAACCAACACCTGCCCGAGAACTATTGAAAAGTCGTTTCGCAGAATTCCGTAAGTAAGCATTAATACAGATGCCAACAGGCTGATTTGCCAGTAAATTACAGGTGAAATTACTTCACCTTCATGTTCCGATTTAAACCATTGAACAATAGTTCTGGCAAAAAAAAGAAATTGCGCCAGGAATCCGAAAGTGATAACAAGGTAATTATTCATTTAATGCCCAATATTGAGGCAAAAATAGTAAACTTCAGGCATTACAGGGAAGTGTATCCCAGATTTATAAATCTTCCAGTTTATTCAGTGCCTGACGTGCCGCATTCTGATGGGCTTCCTTTTTTGAGGTGCCGGTTCCGTGCCCGATTTTTTTATCGTCAATTTTTACAACAGCTGTAAATTTTGGTTGTTTGGTTTTATCATTAAATTCTTCTGTGGTGTCGAATAAAAGTTCCTTTTTGTGTTTTTGGCTCCACTCAATTAAACGGCTTTTAAAGTTTAAATCGCTTTGTTCTATTTCAGTGAGGTTAACAAATTTTGAAAGTATTTTTTTAGTAACAAAATACTTGGCTGTCTGATAATCTTTATCGAGGTAAATAGCGCCAATTAAAGCTTCAAGGGCATCCCCGTAAATGTGGCTGTTGTCAATGTTTTTGGTTGTATTGGAATCAATAAAAACATCAAGGCCCATATCATAAGTAAGTTTTGTGAGGAACGTGCGGTTTACCAGTTTCGACCTGGTTTTGGTCAGAAATCCTTCATCTTCGTTTGGAAAGCGGTTGTAAAGAAAATCGGCAATAACGGCGCTTAAAATAGCATCGCCTAAAAATTCGAGTCTTTCATTATTAACAAAGTTTCCCCTGGAATCAGTGGTGGAAGCTGATTTGTGTAAAAATGCCAAGTCGTATAATTTCAGGTTTTGAGGGTAAAATCCAATCAGGTTCTTTAAAAACAAATAAAACTCTTTCCGGTTTGATGAAAAGAGTTTTATTCTTTGTACTATTCTTCTTACCACAATTTACTGAAGTTTTTTAAAAACTAAAGTTGCATTATGTCCTCCAAAGCCAAAAGTATTGCTGATTGCAACATTCACAACCCTCTCTTTTGCAACATTAAATGTCATGTCGAGTTTACTGTCAATTTCAGGATCGTCCGTAAAATGGTTTATGGTTGGTGGTATAATACTGTTATTAATGGCTAAAATACTTGCAAGGCCTTCCACGGCTCCTGCAGCGCCCAACAGGTGACCTGTCATTGATTTGGTAGCGCTGATGCTTAATTTGTAAGCGTGCTCGCCAAATGTTTTAATGATGGCCTTGGGTTCTGCAATGTCGCCAAGAGGTGTTGAAGTGCCGTGAACATTTACATAGTCAACATCTTCGGGTTTTAATCCTGCGTCTTCAACTGCCCATTTCATAACAAGGTGTGCACCTCTTCCGTCAGGGTCGGGGGCAGTCATGTGAAAAGCATCGGCTGACATTCCACCACCAGCTATTTCGGCATAAATCTTAGCACCGCGCCTGATAGCATGTTCAAATTCTTCAAAAATTAGCGCTGCAGAACCTTCGCCCATAACAAAACCATCGCGGTCAAGGTCGAATGGGCGGGAAGCTGTTTTCGGATCATCATTACGGGTTGAAATAGCCCTCATGGAATTAAATCCGGATATACCAGCCTGATTAACTGCTGCTTCAGACCCTCCTGTAACTATAACTTCTGCTTTTCCCAACCTGATTAAATTAAAAGCTTCAATCATTGCATGTGATGCAGAAGCACAGGCAGAAACTGTAGTAAAACTTGGACCTCTGAACCCGTATTTTATTGAAATTAGTCCCCCGGCGATGTTAGCTATCATTTTGGGAATGAAAAACGGAGAAAATCTCGGCATTTCGTCTCTGAACGACCTTGCTTCCTCAAAGAAGGTTTCAAGTCCGCCAATTCCGGCGCCCCAAATCACACCAACCCTGTCATGGTCTATTGAATCGAGATTTAATCCTGAATCTTCAATTGCCTGCTGACTGCTCGCAAATGCATAATGTGTATATAAATCATGCTTGCGAATTTCTTTGCGATCGATATATATACCCGCATCAAAATTTTTTACTTCACATGCAAATTGAGTTTTATGATTTGTTGCATCGAATTTTGTGATTGGGCCAGCGCCACTTACTCCGTTTTTTAAATTGTTCCAAAACTCTTCGACGGAATTACCTAAAGGGTTTACGGTTCCTAATCCGGTTATTACTACCCGTTTTAATTCCATAAATGAAATTTCTGATTTTTAATTACTTAATTGCCGCCTCAATATGGGCAATTGCTTCTCCGACAGTAGAAATTTTTTCTGCTTCGTCATCAGGAATAGCAAGATCGAACTCTTTTTCAAATTCCATTATCAACTCCACAGTGTCAAGTGAATCAGCTCCCAAATCATTTGTGAAAGATGCACTGTTTACTACTTCGCTCTCATCAACTCCTAATTTATCAACAATAATTGCTTTTACTTTTGCTGCAACGTCTGACATAATTGTAATTTTTAATTAATACTAAAATTTCTTTTTAAATAATTCGGTGCAAAGTAATACATTTACGATGTATATCTCAAAGAAAAAAATTAAAAAAGATGTAATGGTGGTATTAACAATAAGAATTAAACAGTTAGATTTGAACATATTATTCAATTTTTCTATGAGTTAAATATTTGTTAAAATGGAAGTGAAACGAATTGTGATATTTGCCTCAGGCTCAGGCACAAATGCTCAAAATATAATCGAGTATTATATTGATAATAAAAATGTTATAATTGATTCGCTATGGAGCAATAATCCAAATGCGTATGCTTTGGCTAGGGCTAAAAATTTAGGCGTTAAGACTTTTGTTTTTACGAATGATGAATTAGTAAATACCTCAGTGATAGTTGAAGAATTAAAAAAACGAAAGATTGATTTAATTGTACTTGCTGGTTTTCTTTGGCTTATTCCCGTTCATTTAATCCGGAATTTCAAAATAATAAACATTCATCCGGCGCTTTTACCGAAATATGGAGGCAAAGGCATGTACGGATTGAAAGTTCACCAGGCGGTGGTTAGTAACAAGGATGAAGAGTCGGGGATTACCATTCATTATGTAAATGAAAAATACGACGAAGGTGAAATTATTTTTCAGGTTAAATGCCCGGTATTGCCATCTGATACCCCTGAAGATGTTGCAGTGAAAGTTCACGGGCTCGAGTACAGATATTTTCCGGAGGTGATTAGTAAAGTTTTATTTGGCGAAAAATAAACTTCACTGGTTAATAAAAATTACAA
>JBBIVS010000240.1:0-6193 GCA_037439605.1 Draconibacterium sp.
GATGTTCCGGGAAAAAGTTGATGTGGTCGGTAATTAAAACAATTTCGCCAACCTGCCATGCAGGGTTTAAACCTCCGCTGGCATTCGATACAAAAAGATGGGTAATCCCAACCATTTTTAAAACCCTTACCGGAAAAGTTACTTCCTTCATGGAGTAACCTTCGTAATAATGAAAACGGCCCTGCATGGCAAGCACTTTTTTGTTGCCTAACATACCGTATATTAAACGTCCGGCATGGCCGTCAACAGTTGAAATTGGAAAATCAGGAATTTCACGGTAGGGAATGGAATCAATGATTTCAATTTCTTTTACCAGACCACCCAACCCGGTTCCAAGAATAATTCCTATTTCAGGTTCAGCGTTTATTCTTTCTTTTACGTAGTTCGCGGTTGCTTTTATTTTCTCCAACATAATTTAAAATTTTCTTATTGAACTCATTTTCCCCGTCGTCGAGGAATTTCACTTTTACGGGTAAGAAATACAGGTTCATTTTAAAATCATCGGGTAAATTCGCCAAATCTTTTAACCTCATCGAATCCTTCTCAGTAGTGACAATTATTTTTTTGTCCGATTTTAGAGCTTCAAATTTATGCAATACCGATTGAATATCAGGTTCGGAATAGTAATGATGGTCGGGAAATGAGAGAATTTCAATCTTTTTCGAGTATTCTTTTAGATGCGTGTATATCAGATTTGGCGATTCAATTCCGGTTAAAACCAACAGTGAATATGATTTTTCGGTATAAAAAGATTTATCAAGTAAGGGAGCAGAAAAAACGGGTTCGATATTTCCGTGGCTCAGCGCCGTAAAAAACAGGCTCTGATATGGTTTTAACCTGACGTCCTTTTGCAGGATACGCCTCATGATTGGCGTAACTTCGTTGGGGCATTTGGTAAAAACGATAATATTTGCCCTCCGCATTTGTGCCATTCCTTCGCGTAACCGGCCAGCAGGCAATAGTTTGTCTTCCTTCAACTGACGGTTGTAATCGATAAGTAAAATGTTGATTCCGGCGGTAATCCTTCGGTGTTGAAAGGCATCATCCAGTAACACAACATCAGGTATTTTACTGTTTTTCGGGTCAAGCAGTTTTTGCACTCCAAGCACCCGGTTTTCGCACACGGATACGGTGATATCAGGAAACCGGTTTTTAATCTGCAAAGGTTCATCGCCAACTTCAATAGCTTTCGAGGTGGTTTCAACAATCCGAAATCCCGAAGTTTTTCGTTTATATCCCCTGCTCAAAGTGGCCACTTCGTATTTTTCGTGCAACAGGTTTACAAGGTACTCCACCTGCGGCGTTTTACCGGTGCCACCTACCGTAATATTTCCAATTGAAATTACCGGTACATCAAACTCTGTTGAGCGTAAAATGCCCAAATCGTAAAACTGATTGCGGACGTACACCACCAAACCGTAAATCCATGAAAGCGGATATAAAAAAAGGTATTTCATTACCACTGTTTTTAAGGAGGGCTAAGATAACAAAATGTGGGCATCTTTTTAATTACGAAAGAGATTGACATTTCGTGTATAAAACTTTTCCAAAGTTTTATACCTTTGGAAAAGTTATTCGGAAAGGATATTTCTCAGTTCACAAAAATATCATACGGCATCCGGGCATAAACGCCATTCATCCCCGACATTTTTTTGAAATATTCATAATAGCGGTATTGCTCGCCAAGTTCGTTTTTCAGGAAACGGGCGCGGATGTTATCTGAACCGGTTTTGAAGAGTTCCTGGAACGGATCGGGCAGGCTTGGCAAATCAACGGTGCGGTATTCTTCCAGTCCTTCTATTTCGGCGGCTAATTTTATGGCATCATTAATTCCGCCGAAATCATCAATTAAACCAATTTCCTTCGCATTTTCGCCGCTCCAAACCCGGCCCTGCCCGATTGAATCAACCTGCGCTTTTGTCATCCCGCGTCCTTCGGCCACATGCGAAATAAAAATATCGTAACCTTCTTCAATATTCATTTGAAGCAACTGTCGTTCAACTTCAGTCAGTGGCCGGGTTAATGTTAACAGATCCGAATTTTTGTTGGTTTTCACCACATCGGTTGTAATTCCCAGTTTGTCGTTCAGCAATTCGCCAAAATTCGGAATGGTTCCGAAAATTCCAATTGAACCGGTGATTGTATTGGGGCTGGCCAGAATTTTATCGGCAGCACACGAGAGGTAATATCCTCCCGATGCAGCCACATCGCCAAACGAAACCACCAGCGTTTTTTCGTCAGCAGCCAGTTTTACCTCGCGCCAGATGGTTTCTGAATCGAAAACTGTTCCTCCTGGAGAATCAATCCGCAGAACAATGGCTTTATAACTGCTGTCCTGGCGCACTTTGCGTATCTCGCGCGAAAGTTTGTCGCCATCGATATACTCACCTCCAAAAGACATCCCGATATCGCCGCTGGCATAAATCACGGCGATTTTATTCCGGCTGAATTTTTTCCCTTTTGCCGGGACAACAGCATATTTTGAAGCGCTGATTACCGGAACTCCCTTTGTGCCCTTTGTCCCGGTAATTTCTCGTAAATCGTCCAATACTTCATCCTTGTATTTTACTTCGTCAACCAAACCGTTTTCCACCGCTTTTTTTCCTTTGTTAAAAGTCTGAACCTCATCGGCCAATAAATTCAGTTTTTCAACAGATATATTTCTTTTTTCTGAAATCCCCTTCAGCATGTGGTTCCAAAGGCTGTTCATGTAAACCAGTTGCTGCTCGCGGTTTTCAGCGCTCATTTTGTCTAACATAAAAGGTTCAACTGCCGCTTTAAATTTACCGTGACGGACAATCTGCATTTCGATACCTACTTTGTCGAGGGCATTTTTGAAGAACAACATTTCGCCGCCCAATCCGCGAAAATCGACCGAAACTTCCGGGTGGATTACAATTTTGTCGGCCACAGTAGCCAGGTAATACGATCTTTGGTCGAGCATGTATTGTTCGGCGTGGGCGTAAATGGGTTTATCGCAATTTTTCTTAAATTCAATCAGTGCATTCCTGATTTCTTCAACCGAAGCCATTCCTCCGTTTGCCATCGAAAGTTTCAGGTAAATTCCTTTAATGCGGTCATCGGTGGCAGCATTTTCAAGCGAAGTAAAAATATCATCGAGCCCAAGTGTTTTCACCTGCGAAAACATAGGAATATCCAAATCTTCAAAAGGATCGTTGGGAGCACGGTCAACAATTTGACGGCTCAAATCAAGAACAAGCATTGAATTATTCTCTACTACCACCTGTTTTTCTGCTGTGGAAATTATTGCACCAATAATCATAAAAAGCAATATCATTCCAATTACAGAAACCGCAAAAATACCAACAACGGTTGCCAAAACATATTTAAAAAATTCTTTCATTACTTTGTGTATTTATATTTCACTAACTTTAATTCTTCTACTTAATCGGTAACAACATTTTTTAAAAATTACAAATATACGCTTCAATGTATCAGGTTTTTTTGGGAATAGGTGGAAATTTGGGAAATAAACACGATAATTTCGATAAAGTTTACACATTCATTAAAAATGAGTTAGGTGTGATTATTAAAAGTTCTTCTGTTTATGAAACGCCTCCCTGGGGATTTGATGCCAAAGAGAACTTCTGGAATCAGGTTTTGGTAATAGAAACAAAAATATCGCCCGAAGAACTGCTAAAAAAAATCACAGAGATGGAAAACCGTTTTGGCCGCGAACGTGGAACCGGCGGCTACACTTCCCGAAAAATGGACATTGATATTTTGTATTTCGATGAACTTGTATTGGAAACTAAAAAACTTACCATTCCTCATCCGCAAATTGCTAACCGTTTGTTTGTTTTGGTTCCACTTGTTGAAATTGAGCCGGACTTTGTTCATCCGCAACTCAAAACAAACAGTTTGCAAATGCTTAAAAATTGCACCGATAAATCGTTAATAAAAAAAGTTGAATTGTGATCCTCCATTTTCAAATTCCGGAAATCAGGCTACAAAACGCAAATAATCTTCAAAACTTTAAATCCAAAGTTTCAAATTTGTATCTTTCCAACGCTTTTATTGTCAAAAAATTAAACCTGATATGAATTACAATCCATCTCAATAAATCTCTATTAATCTCAATAAATCTCAATAAATAACCATGCTTAAAATCGACTACCAACTTCAACCCGAAAACCTTACGAAAAAGTTGGCTCTTTTCTGGGAACTTTCGGGCGAAAAATTAAAAAATATCGATAAAAACTACGATGCATCCAAAGGTTCGCCGGTGTTTACAGTAAACGGGAAATACACCACCCGCGGCTGGACCGAGTGGACGCAGGGATTTCAGTTTGGCTCGGCCATTTTGCAATTCGATGCCACCGGTGAAAACTGGTTTCTGGAATCGGGTCGAAAAAATACGCTTGAAAAAATGGCGCCACACATCAGTCACATTGGTGTTCACGACCACGGTTTTAACAACCTGAGCACTTACGGAAACCTGCTCAGGCTGATGAATGAAGGTAAAATTCCGTTCAATGAATGGGAAAAGAATTTTTATGAACTGGCAGTGAAAATTTCGGGAGCAGTTCAGGCAGCACGATGGACAAAAATCAAAGACGGCGGATTTATGTACTCCTTTAACGGGCCTCATTCTTTGTTTGTAGATACCATCCGGTCAGTGCGTATTTTGATGGCAAGTCATCTGCTTGGCCATGTTTTTCAGGGCGAAGGCGATGTAAAAATTTCTCTGTCCGAAAGGGGTTTGCAGCACATTGCAGCCACCGCAAGATATTCGGTTTTTTATGGCGAAAGCCGCGACAGTTATGATATTTGGGGAAGAACAGCCCACGAAAGTATTTTTAATGTAAACGATGGGAATTTCCGTTGCCCCAATTCGCAACAGGGATACACAGGTTTTTCAACCTGGACACGAGGATTGGCCTGGGCAATGCTCGGATTTGCCGAAGAACTTGAACTGCTCGAAAAATTGCCTGAAAAGGAACTTGAACTTTTAGGAGGAAAATCTGAAATCGAAAAAATGATGATCAAAGCTGCAAAAGCAACCTGTGATTTCTACATTGAAAATACACCAGTTGATGGAATTCCGTATTGGGATACCGGCGCGCCAAACCTGCACAAACTGGGTAATTACCTTGAAAAACAGGCTGATCCGTTTAACGAATGGGAACCGGTTGACAGTTCGGCAGCGGCAATTGGTTGTCAGGGATTATTGAGACTTGGAAAATATTTAATGGAAAAAGGAGAAACCGAGAAAGGTGCAAAATATTGGCAGGCAGGATTAACAGTGATGAATTCACTGTTGGATTATCCCTATTTAAGCACAAATCCGGAACATCAGGGTTTGATTTTGCACAGTATTTACCACCGTCCCAACGGTTGGGATTTTATTCCTGAAGGAAGTAAAATACCTAATGGAGAATCGTCGATGTGGGGCGACTACCATGCACGGGAAGCCGCACTCTATCTGCAAAGGATAATTAACAAAGAAAGATATTACACCTTTTTTACTGAGCTGATGTAGTGAACAGGTGACTCAGAGTCACCTGTTCACTTGAATTCAAAATAAGTTTGCTTAAATTTGTTCAAAATCTTGTGCTATGAATATTCATATTGAAAAATTAGATTTAATTGAATGGATTTCTAAACTGAATGACATTTCAGTCATCGAAAAGATTAAAAAAATCAGGATGAGTTACATTCAGTCAGCTGATTGGGGAGATACTTTAACAAAAGAAGAAATTGAATCCATTGAGGAAGGTTTGAAGGATTTAGAAGAGGGCAGGGTTCATTCACATGAAACAGCCAAAACAATTTATGAAAAGTACCTTTAAAATTATCTGAACAAACCGTGCATTGGCCGACTTGAAAAATATCGTTTCTTATTTGGAAGAAAACTGGACTGTAAAGGAAATTCAAAAATTTGCCCATCTGATTGATCTTCAACTTAATCGTTTAATCTTAAATCCTTTTCTTTTCCCTGAATCGAATAGGTACAAAAAAATCAGAAAGTCTATTTTAACCCGGCAAATCTCAATTTATTATCGACTAAATAATTACGAAATTCAAATTATCACTCTTTTTGACAATCGTCAAAATCCAAAAAAATTAAACAAAATTTAATGGCAACACAACTAACCGATTTTTCAAAACTCTGTGTGCACACGCTCACCACAAAACCTTGGAACCTGCGGCAGTGTGTTGAGAATTACAG
>JBBIVS010000241.1:0-6178 GCA_037439605.1 Draconibacterium sp.
ATTTTACAGTTCAACCAACAGCGGTTTGATGACCACCCGGAAATACATGGATCATTATTACCGCGATGAATATTTGCAGGGGATGACACAGAATCCTGAATTTGTAACACTTTCAAGGGCAATTGATCGTGGTTACCACCCTGAAGGCTTTGCGCCAATCGATGCCGCGCCGGTTACCTGGGTGGGCGACCAGCGCCATTCATGGAAATCGGAAGGTGATGGTTCTGATACTGTTGATATTGCCATGGACGGAATAGAGGGAATTGAAATGGCAATGGAAAACATTATAAAAAGCGCCAAAGTTGGTTACAATATCATTGGTTCCGATGTTGCCGGTTTTTCGGGAAGTGTGATACCGCCCCGCCTTTACATCCGGTGGGCTCAATTTTCGGCTTTTTGCGGGTTGTTTCTCAATGGCGGCCATGGAGAAAGAGCGCTTTGGAAACGGACTGCGCAGGAACTGGAGATTATCCGTAAATTTTCGTGGCTGCACACCGAACTTATTCCATATATGTACACCTATGTGGTTGAAGCTCATAATGGCGGAACCCTTTTACAGCGGCCGGTCAAAGGAAAATATCACTACCTTTTTGGCGATCATTTTCTTGTGGCGCCTATTTACAAAGATGAACTGGTGAATGAGGTAAATCTGCCCAAAGGAAAATGGCGCTATTTTTTCGATGACAGCGAAATTATTGATGGTCCTGCCCGTTTTCAAAATGAATTTCCGCTGGATGAGTACCCCGTTTATATTCGCGAAGGCGCAATTGTTCCGTTGGAAATAAAACGCGACTATACCGGAATTGGCGATGAAAGTTTTGATGGTTTTTTAACTTACCTGATTTATCCTGAGGGAGAAAGCAGTTTCACGGTTCATCACACCGATGGCAGTGGAAGCACGACAGTCAGGGTTTCTGATTCTGCTGAAAAACTGAAAATAAATTTTAACGGAGTTAAAAAGCCACATATTTTAAAAGTAAATCTCGACAAAATGCCCCGGAAAATTGAACTCGATGGACGACAGATATTTGACTCAATTTGTTATTCGTATAATGAATCAACCAACAAACTGGTAATCCGGACACAGGAGTACAGCGCCGGAAATTATTTCATAGTTAAGTAGCATAATATGAAAGGCAATATTCTTTATAGCAGGGTTTTATGTCTGATTGTCACAATGTTGTTTCTTCCGGGAATGTTGTTCAGTCAGAAAAAAGATACATTTCAAAATTTCAGAAAACCAAAAAACGGGATTTATATAATTGCTCATCGCGGGGCTCACCAGGGAATTCCTGAAAATTCACTTCCGGCATACCAAAAAGCCATCGATTTGGGATGTGATTTTGTTGAGATTGATATTCGCACGACCAGGGACGGCAGTTTTGTAAGTGTTCACAACTCAACCATCGACAATTATGTGAAAAGGAAAACCGGAAATGTAAAGGATTTGACCCTGGCAGAATTGAAAGCGCTTGATATTGGCGAAAAACTGGGTGAAAAATGGAAAGGAACTCAAATTCCGACCCTGGAAGAAATTTTGAAATTGTGCCGGGGCAAAATTGGTATTTATCTCGATTTAAAAGACGCACCTGTGCCGGAACTCATGAAAATCATCCGCCAATACGATATGGAAAACGATGTGGTTTGGTACATTCCTTTTTCTCATATTACCCGTTTGGATAATACCAATAATCTGTTTAGTAATACATGGCTAATGCCCGATCCGCAAAGTGAATCAAATTTGCCCACATTATTTGAAAAAGGAAAATTTAAGATAATTGCCACCGATATGGATGTTTTGACCCCGTCTTTTATTGCCACAGTCCATAAAAATAACGCAATGGTCTTTGTTGACGAGAAGGAAGGCAATAAAGCCGAATGGCAAAAAATGATTGACTGGGGAACCGATGGAATTCAAACCGATAGTCCTTCTGAATTGATTGAAATTTTAAAGCAAAGATAAGATCAGGCTAAAAGGATTTAGCTGAAATATGTTGCTATTCCTGATTTTGCTGAGCATTTATCGCACTTAAAAAATGTTGATTCATTTTTGCAATAGTTCCATCACTTAATTGGAAACTGGTTAAAATATCGTGTATAATGTCCAAAATTTTGGAAGTAAACCTTTACTTCAACTTCTATCTTTGTAATGTTGGTTTTTATCATTTTATGGTGTTTTCTGAAAGATGAAAATTCATGAATTCATAAAAACATGTAAAATTGAAATTGTTTTAAATTAATATTTAGGTTTTGGTAAGGAT
Organism: Draconibacterium sp.; assembly: GCA_037439605.1. Classification (GTDB taxonomy): domain Bacteria; phylum Bacteroidota; class Bacteroidia; order Bacteroidales; family Prolixibacteraceae; genus Draconibacterium. The sequence goes on from JBBIVS010000241.1 coordinate 2,262, forward strand.
GAATTGTTTAGTTTAGTTAAAGTAAGGCCTCTTTTTTTATGAGGCCTTTTAAAACAGATGCTAAACCGATTAACTAAATGTGGAGAAGACCAAACTGCTAAAGGCAAAAACCACTTTTTAAAAATGAAATTGAACTTCAATCAATTACTTGCTATTCTAATTGTAGCCATGTCATTCGGGACTGCATGGGCGGTGCGCGGACAATTTGGCCATGAACAGGGCGCTGCCTGGGCTGCGGGAATTGGCGGACTGGCCCTGGTTTTGGTTTCACAACGGAACCACTGGTATCAGCGGGCGCTTTCGGTAACACTTGCTTCAGCAATTGGATGGGGAATGGGAGGAATGATAAGTTACGGTAAAATTGTGGGTTACGGAAGAAGCGACGATTTTGTAAATGCAGCTTATGGTTTGCTGATGCTCTTTGTTATTGGCGGTTTGTTCGGGCTGATTGGCGGCGGGCTTACCGGGTTAACACTCGAATCGTCGGGCGAAAAGCGAGTGAAATGGGCCCAATTGATGGCCGAAATGGTTGCCGGAGGCATGGTTGCTTACGGTTTTCTGGTTATGCAGCTCGAAATCCTGATGACTCCTCCCCGGTCCGAAGCATGGGCATTTTGTTTTGGCGCCGGGTTGGCCCTGGTTTGGTACATGGCGCGCAATGGTTTTAAATCGTCGTTGAAAGTTGCTTTTATCACAATGCTTGGCGGTGGTTTTGGTTTTGCATTTGGAAACTTCCTGCAGATTGTGGGGAACCTGCTCGAAATCAATTTCAACATGTGGAATGTGATGGAGTACAGCATCGGTTTCTTTGGAGGATCGGCGTTGGCTTACAGTGTTTTCACCTCTCCGTGGCCGCAAAATATCGAAAAACCTAAGCCTTGGGAAAACAGGGTTTCCTATATAATTGCACTAGTTTTTATTCCTCTGGTTGTTTTTCAGCAATCGATGACTATTCCGGTTCTTATCGAAAGGTTGGGCAATTCAGGTATCGATGCAAACACAGCCATGCTCAGCAGCATTTCAACGGGACTGCTAATTTGCCTCGTAATTATTTTCTACATGGTGAAATTTGAGATTTCAAAATTCAGCATTTCAAAAAACACCCTGTTTTGGGTTTTCCTGACATTTATTGCCCTGTATGTGGCAATTAGTTTAATTGTTTCGGGTGTTTTAGCTGGCCATATTCCGTTTAATCACATACTTTATGTGGTTAATATTATTGTTGTGGTGGCTTTATTAGGAAAGATTCAGTCTCCTTTTGTTTCTGAACTGAATTGTGATGTAAAGCGAATTCACTGGCAAACGCTGGCAATGTTATTAGTAATCATTGTTTTGCTTGCGCTTTTACTGGTTAATGTTCACGGTGAATTAGGCGGCGCACAAAACCGGTTTGGCATTGATTAAAAATGAATGCAAAAAAGACAAATTTTTACTGCATTATTCACAAATGAAACAAAACCTATTGAATATTAACCTTAGTTGATGGAAATTTGATTTCTTGAATCGTTTTAGCGGCAAAATTTAATATGTTTTTAATAAAATTCTATTAGTATTTACACAATTCAATACAAATATTTGTATGCGTTGATTTTATGATTAAATCCAGTTTAAATTAAATAATCAAATTAATGACTATGAAAAAAAGAATTTTAAAAACACTCTTTTTTGGATTATTCTCCCTTTTAACCGTAACGCTGTATGCACAGGTAAATGTGCGCGGAACGGTAAAAAGCGATGCCGGCGAATTATTGCCGGGAGTGTCCATTATTGTTAAGGGTACAAGCACTGGTGTGATTACCGACATTGACGGTAATTATTCCATTTCGGTGCCCAATGCTCAGTCGGTGTTGGTATTCTCATTCGTGGGTATGCAACCACAGGAAGTTCCTGTTAATGGCCAGTCAACAGTAAATGTTACCATGGTAACAACTACGATTGGTGTTAACGAAGTTGTTGTTACAGCGCTTGGTATTTCGCGCGAAAAGAAATCGCTGGGTTATGCCATTGGAGAGGTTGCAGGCGAAGAACTTGCGGTTATTTCACAGGACAATGTTTTAAACTCATTGTCAGGAAAAGTAGCGGGTGTAACAGTCAACCAAACAAGTATCGCTGGTTCAACAGTTAGTGTGGTTATCAGGGGCGCAAATTCGCTTACTACCGATAACCAGCCATTATTTGTTATCGACGGTGTTCCGGTTTCAAACAAATTGAACAATGTGCGCCAAATGGGAGATGGAAACCAAATTGACTATGGAAATGCCATTTCGGATTTAAATGCTGACGACATTGCAGAAATGACGGTACTGAAAGGGCCAAGTGCAGCAGCGTTATACGGAACCCGGGCAGGTAATGGTGTAATACTCATTACCACAAAGTCGGGTAAAAATGCTAAAGCATTGGGCGTTACGGTAAGTTCGAATACCATTTTTGAAACTGCCACCAAGTTGCTTGATTTTCATTATAAATATGCAAATGGCCAAAGAAACCATGTTCTTGCTGAAAGCTCGGCATACTGGGGAGGACCAATGCTTGATGCAGGGATTATTGCTAATCAGTGGGGTTTAACCGAGTCGGCTGAATTAAAGTCATATCCAAACAATATGAAGGATTTTTTAGAAACAGGTGTTACCACAAATAACAACATTGCACTCAGTGGAGGGAATGACCGGGGAAGTTTCAGAATTTCATATAACAATATGAGTTTGAAAGGTATGATTCCGGGACATGACAGGCATAACAACAGTCTGAAAACCAATATTGATTATAAGATTCTCAATAATCTTACATTTAATTCAAATGTTACTTTCGCAGAAACCCATGCAACTAATATACCCAGTACCGGAGACAGGCAAAATAATCCATTGGAAGCAGTTTATACTGTTTCTCATATTCCTGTAAAGCTTATGAAAGAATATTGGAAGCCGGGGCAGGAGGGAATCCAGCAAAATGGACTTCCTGGTTACGATAATCCCTATTTTATTGCCCATGCAATGAAAAATGGTTTCAGGAGAGACAGAATTTATGGAAATATTGGCCTGACTTATGATATTACGGACGAAATATCTGTTACAGCCCGGTATTCTCTCGATCGTTTTAATGAAACACGCGAAACCAAGATTCCATTTAGTGCGTTCCGTATGGCTAAAGGCAACTATTCGTTACAAAATATTTTTTTCCAGGAGTATAATGCCGATGTACTTGCATCGTACAAAACGAAAGTCGGTGAATGGGATTTTAATGTATCTGCAGGAGGAAATATAATGAACAGAAGAGGCGCCGAGTCATTCGTTGGATCAGGTCCCGACAGAAATAACGGATTGGTAATTCCAAACATTTTTACAGTTGGTAATATTCCATTAACAAATATTTCGGTAAGCAGCGGTCAATCTGAGAAAGCCATTTACAGTGTCTATGGATTAGCATCCATTGGTTATAAAAACATGTTGTATCTTGATATTACCGGCAGAAATGACTGGTCGAGTACACTGCCTGAATCAAACAGATCTTATTTTTATCCGTCAGTATCATTAAGCTGGCTTGCAAACAATACATTTAATTTGCCTGAATCAATCAGTTTGCTGAAATTCCGGGGCGGTAGGGCCAAGGTTGGTAACGATACCGATCCATACAGGTTGGAGCCTTCGCTTAGCACAGGAACCTGGAATTCGCTTATTACAGAATCGGTGCCTGGGGTATTGTTAAATCCCGATTTAAAACCCGAAGAAAATACTTCAATTGAAGGAGGTCTTGATTTTAATATGTACAACAACAGGTTGAGGTTTAGTTCCACTTACTATACTTCAGATAACATTAACCAGATTTTTTCTGTACCATTACCCCGTTCATCAGGGTATAGCAGTAAATTGATTAACGCAGGTTTAATAAGCAGTAAAGGATGGGAAATTACAATAGGTGGG
>JBBIVS010000242.1:0-6146 GCA_037439605.1 Draconibacterium sp.
TTGGTAAACAGAGATAATACTCGGTTTCATCGACGCATGAAATTATTCTTGGCTTGTTAAAAGTTGAAAGCCGCATAGCCTGCGCTATGTAAAATTCTGGATTTTTAAATGCAGCCAGACGTTTTATCCGGTTCAACGCTTTTTGGGAAATTCCTGCTTTTGGAATGAAAAGCATATTGGCTTTTACAATTTCAATGGTCCCGGGGAAATCCTTGTTTTGTAAAACAACTTTGCTTGTTTCCCAGGGTTTGGTTTTATCTTCAACATCTGCTTTTAATGTGCCGAGTTCGTTTCCCTTGCACAATTTTGAAATCAGAGTTTCAATTTTGTTTTCTGTTAATTTTCCGATTGAAGACATGAAAGCCCATTGATCCGGGAATGGTTGGAATTTATCATCAATAAAAACACTGTTATGGTTTTCCCTGGCAGCTTTTTGCATTGGGAGGGCAATTAAATTGCCAAAACCTCCTTTGGGCATTGTGTCCTGATTGGGGAACAACCTGTCGTAAGACTTAAATGTGATTTCGTGGCGCTGGTTCATTGTATAAGTAAGCATTGCGCTTCCGAATTTGCGGGCCAACGAAGCCTGAACCGGTTGTTCGAAAAAATACCAGGCGTGCGCGCCATTTCCAGAACGGGATCGCTCAACGGCAACAGGAATATCAAATTGGGAACACACTTTTCGGAGTGCAGAGACATCTTTTTTCCATTCATCGTCATCAAAATCAATGGCCAGAAACCAGCAGGTTTCATCCGGAAGCAAAGGATAAACACCAGCAACCGTAATACCCCTCAGATGATTTTCTACAACCAGTTTGTCTAATGCCAGATAATCTTTGTGATTGCATACCGAACACTTTATTTTTGGTTTCACACAATTGCCCGGAACCCATTCATTGGCACAAGCCGGAGAATATCCTGAAGTTTGTTGTTTTTTATTTTCCCATCGTTTGGTATAAACATCCTCACGACCTTTGAAAAGCGACATGAATAGTTCTATTTTTTCACTTGAAGACGAGTTTTTATTGATGATTTCTCTTGTGTAATTTTTAGGAATTTCTGATTCTTTAGAGTTTGTAATCGTTTGTTGTTCAATATGTAAGAAATCGATATTACTTTCCTGAAGATTACTGTCATGCAATGATTTCAACCGTTCTATGGTTTTTCTTAGCATTTGGTTTTCTTCTTTCAGCAGCAAATATTTGTTTAACAATTCATCAAATTCCATATTCTTATCTAAAAATATATCATTACTAATGGAATAAATATATCATTACTAATGAGATAAATAATCCATTACTAATGAAATAATACATATCGATTAAAGAATACTTCGTTGTTATTTAATATTTTCAAGAAGGAATTCCAAAATTTCAGTCTCTTTTGTAATTTCTTTGGCTTTTTCCTCTAATGCATTTACCGGATTTATAATTTTTGCCGAATTTGCCGGAAGCAGTGATACCAAATCCATAAAATCATAATAGGGTAAACTTCCGGGAACCACACCATAAGCCAGTTTTGGTGAATAATATTCGGTTTGAATAAGGCCCTGATTTGATTCCAGTGGATTCAGAAGTACAATTTTTCTGAATGAATTCTTCAAAGCAGAAAAATGCAAAAACGGCGAACTCATTAGGCCTTCAGAAAAAACATCTGTTTCATTTCCGGGGAAATCTTTCTGAATAAACTGAACAAGCAAATCAAGTGCTTCGGCCTGAATTCCAGGAATGCTTTTCCCGGCAAGGTTTGCTCCAAACGTATAGTTAAACGGTACTTTTTGAACAAAGCCATCGCCTTTAAATTCCGGATCAGAAAGTTCGCCAATACCTGGTAAATCTGCTGAAATTATCGTGTAACCGGCTTTCAGAAATATAGAAAGTAAAGGAGAATCTAAAATTTTCTCTTTTCCATTTTCAGGCAGCCAAAGCAGAATTTTTTTGGGTTTTGAATCAGGTTTTGAAATTACATAAACGGGGAGCGCAAAATCTTTTTTGTCGTTTTCAAGAAAGTATTTTTTAACTTCAAAATTTTCGATAACAATTTTCCCTGTATAAACTACCGCAGTTAATTTCCGGCTAAAATCTATACCGGCGATTTCTGTTATTTTGTCTTTCAGTTCATTTTGGGCAATCTCTTCTCTCCTGAAATATTTCCGGTTCAAACTATAAACAGTTTCGCCTTTTAATGAAGTTCCAATTTGTCCGGTTGGCGTGCACCATAGTTCTTCCACTTTAAAAGGAACAATTTCTTTGTCGGAGTTGTCACCCGGAAGTTGCAGGTGTTTCTGAAAAAAGGCATACAACACTTCGCGGTTGTTTTTTGTCGATTCGTGTTTCCCAAAATCTTCAGTAAACTGAATGTTTTCAGCATTACCATTTCTGAACTTCGGTAAAAGTTTCGCGGGCACCTTGCTGACTGAAAAAATCGTGTGTTGTGGTTATTATCAAAGCTGGTTTTGGTGCGCGGATGTGCAGAAAATCGGCATGGTCCATTCCGTTTTTGATAAAATAATACGGGTTTTGTTCGGCATCCTGCGGACCAATGGATTGAAGCAACCGCTTGAAACTTGTAATGTAACATTCGGGCGCGGCAGCATAAATCCGGTTATCGTAAGCGGCAATCAGCGCGGATTGTGTTCCGCCACCAGAACGGCCTGTGATTCCAATCCGTTTGGCATCAACTTCCTTTCGTGTTTCAAGATAATCAATCGCCCGAACTCCGTCCCAGATAAAGTAATCCGAAAGCGAAGTCCCGGTTAGCAAAGTTTGAACACCGGAGTAGGAATGATCGGTTGTCGGACCGCCAACCTCAGATAAACCACTTTGTTTGTCAACATATTGCAGGCGCTCGCCCTGACCGATGGGATCGAAGGCAAAAACCACAAAACCTTTTTCAACAAGGTTTATCATCACCCGCTGGTAAACGTCGCTGCGGAAACCGAGTTCGGTGTGGCCGGAGCAGTAAATTACGGCCGGAGCAGGTTTAGGCCGATTTTTGGGAATAAACAGGGCTGCTGTAACATAAAAACCGGGGTGCGACTCGAAAATTATTTTCTCAACGGTAAAATTTTCCCGCTCCAGTTTGCCGGTTACTTTTGCGTTCAACGGTGTTTTCTGAAATTTTGCAAGCGAAGAACCAAATTTGCTTTTCAGTTCGTTTTGATAATTTGCCCAATCCTCTTTTGTAGTTAAGTTTTTTATGTGTTTCTCCCGCTGTTCGAGCAATGTAAATGCTTCATTGGTAATGATTTTGTACAACGCCTGGTTGTTGTTCTGATATAAAATCCATGGCCCGTTGTTCTCGGCATTGAAAAAAACCGATTTCGACTGTTCCTGCGCTAAAACCTGAAAAACAAATAAAAGCAGGATTGAAAAAGCAAACGACATTCGTTTCATTGGTTTCGATTTTGAATGACTGCTAAAGTTAAAAAAGGGTTTAATTATTATGGTGAAGTATAGTAGAAAAAGTATAAACAAATGCTGACATAAAGGAGAATGTCTAAAAAATGGCTCTATGGTATTTGGTGTGGATAAAACCATCCGATACGCTGTTCCCGTCCTGAAAGGACAATTTAATTCATCCGTCAACTGACGGAAGCGCCTTGGGTTATTTAATGAATCGTTTGCATAATCGCACTGTAAGGGCAATTTAATTGTGTTTAAGGTATTTAAGCTGGGCTTTCAGCCCGAACATATTTTTGCCTGTTTTATCCGGGACGTTGCCCGGGTTGAAATAATTAAGCCCTTCAGGCTTTGACTAAAGCGTTTTGCGGTTTAAAACCACATAGCTTTGGTTACAATTGCAAAAAATATAAATATTAAGGAATTAAATCCCTGAAAAATATAAATATTGCGGAATAGAAATATCATTCATTTGAAACATAAAACTTAAAAGTGAGTTTTTGGTCTGGTTGTTTTATGCTAATTTTAATAAAACATGTATATTTGAACGGTATATTAAAATTTTTACTTAACAAAAATCAAATTTCAATGATTAAAGTTTTATCCAAACAAATTGTTGGTGCCTTTTCAGTGCCAATTATTTTATCTATCCTGAAAAAAGGCGACAGTTATGGGTACGAGATTGTACAGTGGGTTAAAGAAACTACAAGTGATGAAATAACCTGGAAGGAAGCAAGTATTTATCCAGTTTTAAAAAAACTTGAAGACAATGGATCAATAAAATCATATTGGAAGATTATTGAGAATGAGCGACCGCGTAAATATTACACAATTCTTTCCGACGGGGTCAAACAGCTTGAATATAATTTGGAAGAGCTTAATACAATTGAGATTTTACTTGATAAGTTAAAACCATCTGGTAAATAAACAATTGAAAACTGTAATGTAGTTTTCAGTTGTTAAAAGAAATAATAATCGATTTGCAGTTCTGTATTAATCAGGAATAATCTAATAGTAATTAGTTAATTTTTAGCCTTTAAAACCGCTAAGCACTTGTGCTGATTGCTTCAGTTTCATAAATCCAATTTCTCCAAAACTTGCAGCAACGGGAATATTTTTTACTTTTGCAGCGGTTTTATTTAGAACAAATCTGAATAATTGAGAAAGCATAAAGTAATATCAGTCAGGAATTTAACCGGTTCTGCATTTGTAATTAGGTTTGAACGTTTGAATTTTCAGTTTCAAACCGGACAGTTTGTGATGCTGAAAATTCCGGGCTCGGCTGAAAGACGCGAATACTCGGTGTACAGCGGCGAAAACGATGATTTTCTGGAAGTTCTGGTTCGCGAAATTGAAGGCGGAAAAGTTTCCGGTAGATTGAAAAAACTAAAACCGGGAGCAGAAATTGAAGTTGACGGGCCTTTTGGTTTTTTCAAATTCAATCCTGAAAAATTTGTTTCTCAGAAATTCCTGTTTGTGGCAACCGGCACCGGAATCAGTCCGTTTCACAGTTTTGTGCGCACTTTTCCGGCGTTGGATTACCAGTTGGTACACGGCGTTCGTTTAAGCGAAGAAGCATACGAACATGCTGATTACCAAAAAGAAAGAGTTGTTCTTTGTTTGTCGGGCGATGAAGGTGGCGATTTTTATGGAAGAGCAACTGACTATTTATTCACCCAAAAAATCGACAGAGAAACCAACTGTTTTTTGTGCGGAAACAGCGAAATGATTTACGAAGTGTTTGATATTTTAACCGGCAAAGGAATTCCGGTATCGAATATTTACTCGGAAGTGTATTTTTAGCCCCTCTCCCGATAGCTATCGGGACTCCCTGCAAGGGAGAGACTGGAGAATATATAAAAATGGTTGTTTGGTAAAGGATTATACGATTTTAGAAATTTAGAATTTCACCCTTCGACTCCGCTCAGGGTGACCGTCAGATTGAGCGAAGTCGAAATCTGTTTTTCGTAACTAAATGATTGTATGATATAATATTGAGACTCAGGTTCAAGTCAGTATTCGAAAAAATACTTTAAACCTTGAACCTGCCCGAATGAATTCGTTCAGGCGGGCTTTAAACTTTGAACTTTTATAAAATGAAATATCACTTAATAACACTGGGTTGCCAGATGAATTTGTCGGATGGGGAGCGGGTTACATCGGTACTCGATGAAGCCGGTTACACCTGGACCGACAACGAGGAGGAAGCAGGACTGATTGGGATTCTGGCATGTTCGGTGCGGCAGAAAGCCATCGACAAGGTGTATTCGCGCATCTCGAAATGGAACAAATGGAAGAACCACAAAACGCTGGTTACCTTTCTTTCGGGGTGCATTTTACCCAACGACCATGAGAAATTTCTGAAGCTTTTCGACATCACTTTTCAAATGAAGGATTTGCCCAAACTGCCCGAAATGATTGGTCAGTACGGAATTACAACGCCAAAAAACCTGCACCCTTCATTCGATCCGCACAACGAAAACATTGAAGAGTTCTGGCATGTTCAGCCTTTGTACCAGTCAAATTTCGAGGCATTTATACCAATTCAGAATGGGTGCGACAAGTTTTGTACTTTTTGCGCTGTGCCATACACGCGCGGCCGCGAGGTTTCGCGCCCATCGAAGGATATTATTGCCGAGGTAGCATTGCTTGTGGCGCAGGGGTATAAATCGATTACCCTGCTGGGGCAGAATGTAAATTCGTATGGTCTCGACAAAAAAGGGGAGGAGCTCACTTTCCCTCAGT
>JBBIVS010000243.1:0-6102 GCA_037439605.1 Draconibacterium sp.
ACTGAAGCAGAATCTCCTTTTTACATAATTCATTTAAAAGTGTTGCACTGAAATTCGTTCCTTCAAAAAGCTCCTTTTTCGAAATTACAGAACTCAAATTATTATCGAAAGCATTGGTTTTATGACAGAAGTGATAAAGCAGCGCTACCTGTTTTTTTGCTTTTTGGAGTTCGCTGATTTTAACTTCGAGAACCGTTTCGGTTTTAACAGAAGGATGAAAACGGACTAACGTTTCAGTTTTGGGTTTATATTTTTCGTCAACCTGTTCCTCAATAAAAATGAGGTTTTTTGCCAGCAATGATTTTAACGCTGAATACGAAAACTTTGTTCCCAGCCGCTTTTGCAAATCATCGAGTAAAACAACATCATGTTCAACCTCACTGACAATAACAGACTCCTTTTCAGAAAGTTCGCAATCCGTATCGATACCTGTGGGAAAAACCTTCGATTTGCTTTCCAGTTTTAATCCGGTGGGAAGGGCAGCCCTGAAAACATCGCCAAGCGTACAGCAATAATATTTTGCAATCCAATCCCAGAGTTCAAAATTTTTTGCAAATACAACCGGCTCATCATCTAAAATCTGCTGGATCTCTTTAATCTCAATATTTTCAGGTCTTGAGGCGGAGAGTGAAAAAACCAGCGCCGCGTAATACTTTTTTTGACCGAATTGCACAATTACCCTCTGCCCTGGTTTTATTGCAGAGTGCAATATTTCAGGCACTTTGTACGTGTACGAATCGTGCAGCGATAGTGGTAAAATTACCTGTGCAAAAAGTTCCGGCATTGATAAAATGTAATCTTCATAAAAGTAGTTCAAATTAAATAAATAGAATCGGACTTTTTATGATGTTCTTTTGCGGATATTTATGTTTCGGATTATACTGATTAATTTCTTCAAATCCAGGGGATTTACATGTTTATAGAAATGAATAAGGGAATAAACATGCGACCCGGGCTCGGGTCGCATAAAATTCATATAACAACATTTCTATAAACATCTGACCTCGCTGAGGTCAAAAAAGGTTTGAAATATTCAATTAAAGTTAGTATTTACCCAGTCGGCAACTTCTTCCATCAGCCAGTTGGGCGTTGAAGTTGCGCCACAAATTCCAACAGAATCGACTCCTTCAAACCACTCTTTCTGAATCTCATCGGTTCGCGATATGATGTATGAATTCGGATTTTCCTCTTTACAAATGCTGAAAAGATATTGCCCATTGGAACTTTTTCGGCCGGCAACAAACAAAATCAGGTCATAATTTTTAGAGAACATTTTCAGGTTGGGTACCCTGTTCGAGACCTGCCGGCAAATGGTGTCTTTTATTTCTAAGGAGACTCCGGGTTGCATCTTTGATTTTACAAGACCTGCAATTTGATAAAAATCTTCAAGCCGTTTTGTAGTTTGCGAGTAGAGTGAAACTGGTTTTGTTGTATCTATTTTGTCGATTTCAGCGATGCTTTCAATAATAATTGCACTGTGGTGGGTTTGTCCGTTTAAGCCTTCAATCTCGGCATGGCCTTTTTTGCCGTAAATTACTACCTGTCCCTGCTGACCGATTTTTGATTCGTACGACCTTTTAACTTTTTCCTGTAAAGTAAGCACCACCGGACAAGTTGCATCAATCAACTCAATATTGTTTTGCTTTGCATATTCATATGTTTCAGGCGGTTCGCCGTGTGCCCTGATTAAAACCCTGCAATTTTTCAACGTAAAATATTCTTCTTTCGAAATTGTTTTTAATCCCTTTTTTTCCAGTCGTTCAACTTCCTTACCGTTGTGAACAATATCACCCAAACAATAAAGATATTCCGATTCATTCAGTTCGTTTTCGGCAGCGCGAATTGCATTGATTACTCCAAAGCAAAATCCCGACTTTTTATCAATCTCCACAATCATATCCGCTCTGTAATTTCCTTTACTTTATCCAATGTCCATTTTAACTGCTCTTCATGTGATAAATTGCTGTTATCGAGAATCAGCGCATCACCGGCTTTTTTCAGTGGGCTGACTTCCCGTGTTGAGTCTATTTCATCACGCCCTTCCACATTTTGAAGAATGGAATCAAAATCAACTTCCTGACCTTTTTCCTTTAATTCCAAATACCGGCGTTGCGCCCTGATTTCAGGCGAAGCAGTCATAAATATTTTCAACTCTGCATCAGGGAAAACAACAGTCCCAATGTCGCGGCCATCCATCACAATTCCTTTGTCTTTACCGTTTTCGCGTTGTTGTTTTACCATTTCATGGCGCACTTCGGCAATGGTACTGATTGGGCTTACATTTTCCGAAACTTCCAGCCGGCGGATTTCCTCCTCAACATTTTCACCATTTAAAAAAGTTGTGTTTTTGCCTGAAGTTTCGTCCCACTTAAAAGTAATTTTTATGTTTTTCAGCCCCGCAATCAGTTTTTCCCTGTCGGGCACACCATTGTTAATCAATCCGTTACGCAATGCATACAGTGTAACCACACGGTACATCGCACCGCTGTCGATATAAATGTACCCGAGTTCCTTTGCCAGCGATTTGGCCATCGTACTTTTTCCGCATGATGAATGCCCATCGATTGCTATAATGATTTTTTTGGTTGCCATTTTCATAATTTTGACTCTTGCCGATTTTTAGTTTGAATTTGTCTTGATACTTAAATCTAAAAATCTATTCGGTCTTTAAAAAATACAAAGATAGTTGATTTTTCAAATCAGACACTTTCGTCTTTTTCCCTTAACAGATTTTAAAAACCTTTATTCAGATTAATTGCAAGTGAAAACAGGTTGGACGAACCGGCAAGATGGTATTGTGAAATGGCATAGTCGAGATGGAACCGTTTGATTTTCAATCCGAAACCGGCTGAAAAACCAACCATTCCGGGTCTTTCACTGAATTTTAATTCCTGCCGGCGCTGATAGTTGTAACCTGCCCTTATGACAAAATTTTCGGAAGGTAAAATTTCGACCCCTAAAACGATATGCCGCATGATTTGTTTGCCAAAACTTTCTTCGCGCTGAAAAAAATCAAGTTCATCGTCGCTACTGTTTTCAGGATCGGGAGTACCCAAATCCCAGCGGTTCAGATACTGCATGTTGAGCGCCAGGTTAATCGGGGCATGTTTTAAACGCCTGCTGATTCCGGCCTGCACGTTAAGCGGTATTTTTTCGTAATTACCATCTTCGTAATAAGTCGTAATTTGCGAACCCACGTTCCGGGCTACCAGCGAAACATTTGTGTATTTACTTTTACTTGCAATACTTACTCCAAAATCGGCAGCCAACCCAAACGACTGGTAACTCTCGAAAACTGAAAGGATTGGTTTGAGCGCCACCCCGTAATTTACCCGTTTGTAATGGTTTGAATAAAACAAGTGAAATGCATACTCGGCTGCCTTGAACTCGTTTCCTGTTAGTTCGCCAAACTCTGTGGCCTCAAGGAATTTACCGTAATTGATATAATGAATCCCAACAGCAAAATTGCCGATGCTGTCAAACGATTTTGCATAAGAAGCATAACCGTAATTGATGTCGGCCATGTAATTCACATAATTGACCAATATCTTTTCTTCCATTGATTTATGAAGGGAAGCAGGATTATGATAGGGTAAATTTAAGTCGGTTGAATCGGAAAGTGCAATCTGGCTTCCGCCTAAAGCAGCAATTCGTGCCGAATTGGTAAGCTCAAGAAACTGATAAGTGTATTCACCTCCAATCTGGGCTTTCGCGGCAAATATTGTAATTGAAAATAAAATAATGAGGTAATATTTTTGCTTCATCCGGAATGACATGTTTTCACTAAAACGCCAAAGATATTTAATTATTATAACCTTGAAAGATTGTATTATAATTTTGGTTGGTTCAGATGATTTAAACACAATAGTCACATTAGTCCACAATAGAAAAGCACATAGATTTAGGTCATTCAGGTTTTGGCAATTAAAAAGAATTTTAAAGCTTTCAAAACCAATTGAACTTTTCAGAAAAATAAAATAACAGCGCACCCACAACTGATAATGTGAAAAAAATTACTATCAAAGCGTAAAAACTCTGTTTTTTGTTTTGGCTGGCCAATTCATTTTTGAACTTTTCTGCATCCTCTTTTGAGTATTTTTTCTGAATTAACTTTTCGAGTTTTCCGGGTTTAAGGTGATAATAATCCGAAATGTTATGACCGGTAATATTTTCAAGATGTTCAATATTTGGATTATCTCTTTTCCCAAAATATTTACGGGGCTTTATCGTGGTAATCCATCGTTGCAGCCCAAATCCCATGTAACCCATACGTTTTTCTCTTATCAGAATTTATTGGCACAAGTTACTTATTTTCTTTTTTCAACTCCTCAAATATTACATAAACAACAGGGCAGGTTTCGCAGTTTTTATGCGAAAGCTCAAGAATCTGGTAAAAACGTTTTCGGTCGGTGTGCGGGTATTCGCGGCAGGCTTTTGGCCGGTTTTCATAAACCATGCAGTAATTGTAAGCCAATAAAAACGGGCAAGGATGATCTCTAAATACAAAATCATCGTCTTCATCTTTCAAAATATATTTTTCCGTAAAATCCGAAATTTTCATTTTCAGATGTTTGGCAAGCCGCTCAATATCTTTGTCGATTAGCCGGGGTCCAATGGTTTTGCAGCAGTTGGCACAATCGAGACAGTTGAATGTTGAAAATGCCTCATCATGAAGTTCCTGAACCACGTCATCCAGATTTTTGGGTTTCTTCTTTTTGAGTTTTTTGATTAACGAAGTAGTTTCAACCCGCGTTTTATCCGTTAAGTGTTTTAGTTCGGCTGGTGATTTATAAGTTACCTTTTTCACAGAAATTGAACTTGTTATTGGTCGCCAGCCATTGGTCATTAGTTTTTCCAAAAACCGATGACTTATGATCAGTGACTGATTTTTCTTTTAAATATCATGAATTTCAATCATCTCCTGTTTCAATTCCTTCCGTTTTCGCCTGATTTGAGCCAGAAATAATCCGACAACAACAATTAAAATTCCGGCAATCTGCTGTGTTCCCAAACTTTCTTTCAGAATAAAATAAGAGAGAATTGCCACAAAAACAGGAATTAGATTGATAAACGTATTTGAACGGTTTACCCCAATTTGTCTGATGCTTTGGGTAAAAAATACAAATGCCAAGGTAGAAGCGAAAACAGCAAGAAAAACAATTGCACGAAATGCCTCAGGGTGAAAAGGTCTGGATATAAAATCGTTAAAATCAACCAACAACCAAACCGGAAGAAAAAATACAATACCGATGATGTTCTGGTAAGCAATAATCGACATGGTGTTGTATTTAAAAACGAGTTTTCGCAAAACAATCGAATAAGCAATGGCCGACAAAACAGCGATAAACTCAAGTCCAACGCCGAGTGGCGAAGCCTCGAATTGAAACGAGCCGTTTAACACCACCAATCCAACGCCAACAAATGAAAAAGCCAGTCCGGCAACGTTCATCCATTTTAGTTTTTCCCTGAAAAAGTACCAGGCGAAAACCGGCGAAATCAGCGGAATGGTAGCTACAATAACGGCTGCAACAGTCGATGAAACATATTTCAGCCCGTAACTTTCACCCAAAAAATAGATAAATGGTTCGAAAAAAGCCATGAGCACAAACAGCCTGAAATCTTCTTTTGAGGGTTTTTGCAACCGCTTTAAAAATGCAGCAATAGTTGTAATCAGCAATGCTGCAATGATTAACCTGAAAATGACCACAGTTATGGGATTGTAGCCCTGGTATGCAACTTTAAACCAGATGAACGAAAAGCTCCAAAAAAATGCAGCTCCCAATGCCGAACCAAATGCAAGGATTTCCTTATTCTTCATTAAAAAAATATAAGGCCGCAAAATTAAGGATTAAGCGTTAACATTTTGACATTAAATAAAGAAATGTAACGGTTTAGTTTTCAAAACAAAAAGGTTTCAATATTTTTGAACTCTGAAAAATAAATTTTTGAAACCAAAATCTAAAAAAAACATGTCGATGAAAAAAATCAGTTTAAAAACTTTACTTATTGTAAGTGTATCGGTTTTAATGCTGCAGGGATTTGTATCGTGTAACTCAGCAAAAAAACAAGCGCCGGTTGAAGAAAAAAGCGCAGTGGCAGAAA
>JBBIVS010000244.1:0-6099 GCA_037439605.1 Draconibacterium sp.
TTGATCTAACAAAACCCAATGAATCGAAAACCCATTTCCGGGGTTACGGGTTAGGCTGGAGTTTAGCCGATTTTCATGGCCGGCTTCGTGTGAGCCATACTGGTGGTTACGACGGAATGATTTCAGCAGTAACAATGATACCCGACGAAAATTTCGGTGTTGTTGTTTTATCAAACGGAATGAACCCGCCAACTGCTGCCATAACCAATTATGTGCTGAATGCTTTTCTGGGAATGGAAGAAAAAGACTGGTCGGCACAAATGCTCGAACAAAACAAAAAACGGCAGGCAGGGGATAAACGGATTGTAAACAGAATTGAAAAACAGGTGAAAGGAACAAATCCTTCGTTGCCACTTGAAAAATATGCCGGAAATTACAACTCGCTGATTTACGGCAAAATTGAGGTAAAACCGGAAAACGGAAAATTGCGGCTTTATTTTGAACACACACCCGATTTATCAGCCACTTTGGAACACTGGCATTACGATGTCTGGAAAATTAACTGGGATAAAACACACGCCTGGTTCAGTTTCGGAACGGTAAAATTTAACATGACCAACAACCTCGAAATTACCGGAATGGATTTCGATGTGCCCAATGATGATATTTTCTTCGAGGAATTAAAGCCATCCAGGATTAACTGATTTAAATTAACCAAAAATAAAATCAGGGCAGAACAACTTTGATACATTAAAATTGTTTATGTTCAAAACTGAAAGTTATACCAATCGGAAGAAATGACAATTACTCCACGTGTAAAATTTTTGTTGTCAAACGGGTTAAAGGGGATCATCTGGCTGACCGTTTTACTTGTTGGCTATTTTTTGTTCGACAAGCTTGTAATTTCCAAAAATCCTGAACTCTGGCTTGAACGGTTTTATTCGCAACCCGGAATTATTTATTTGATTTATATTGGGTCGGAGTTGTTTTTTGGGCTTTTTCCACCCGAACTTTTTATGATTTGGGCCTACAATAAAAGCGATATTCCACACTTCATTTTAAATGTCGGCTTTTTTGCTGCAGTTTCTTACGCGTTGGGATACGTCAATTTTCTCATTGGTCAGTTTCTTTACAAACGTGTGATTTTCAGATATTTCCGCAAAAGATTTTTCAGGGAAACCTGGCCGCAGTTGAACAAATACGGCCTGTTCCTGATTATAGTTGCAGCAATGACCCCTGTACCCTGGGCAGCAGTTTGTTTAATGGTTGGTTCGGCCGGATATCCATCAAAACGTTTTTTACTTTACGCACTTTTCCGTGTTCTCAGGTTTATCGTATATGGGTATATCGTGTTTCAAACGCATCAGTTTTAATTTTTCTAAAAACATACTTCCTACTCTTTTGTTATTGATATAAAATTTTATTTCGATGCTTGAAAAATTAAAACAACGCTGGAACATACAAAGTAACTTTCAGGTGATAATTATCCTGATTGTTTTTACAATAACCGGAAGCACTACCGTTTATTTGAAAAAAATTATTTTTAATTTGATTGAAATCACTCCTGAAACGCATTTATTGATTAAAATACCGGTATATATTATTGCGGTTCTTGCAGTTTATAATGTGCTTTTATTAATAGTCGGATTTGTTTTCGGGCAGTTTAAGTTTTTTTTGGCGTTTGAAAAGAAATTTTTTTCGCGAATGTTGTTCAGAAAAAAACCAACACGGGTTGAAAAGATTAATGCTTAAATATGAATAAGAATTTTATAATATTAATACTACTTCTGTTTTCGATGGAAATTATGGGAAAAGAGTTGGAAAAAGCCACACTTGGAGGAGGATGTTTCTGGTGTACTGAAGCAGTGTATTTGGAGTTAAAAGGTGTTGTTGACGTGAAACCAGGATATAGCGGAGGACACGTGAAAAACCCGTCGTACAGGGAAGTTTGCAACGAAACCACCGGTCACGCTGAGGTGGTTCAGATTATATTCGACCCTGCAGTTGTAAGTTACACCGAAATTCTTGAAGTTTTTTTTGTAACACACGATCCAACAATACTGAACCGTCAGGGTAACGATGTGGGCACTCAATACCGCTCGGCTATTTTTTATCATTCTGAGCAACAAAAACAAACTGCTCACCAAATAATTCAATCGCTGGAAAAAGAAAAAGTTTACAAAAACCCGATTGTTACCGAAGTTACTGCTTTCAGAGCATTTTATCCGGCAGAGGATTATCACGTTAATTATTTTGCACGGAATAAAAACCAACCCTACTGCCAGTACGTTGTGGCTCCGAAAGTAGAAAAGTTCAGGAAAGTTTTTAAAGAGAAGTTGAAGTAGGGAGGGAAAATCCCCACCAATCTCCACCAATTACATTTTGAATTCTTGCATTCAAGTATTAATTCAAATACTCCCGCAGTTCCGCCATTTTCATCTGCCGATCCAGTGAGAAAGTAATGCTTTCCCGTTCAACTTTATCCAGTAAAAAGTAAGCTTTTCTGAAGTAATTGATTTTATTTAAGTTGATTTCTGAAAGTTCACCTTGTTCTTTCAATACAAAAGCAATCATTTCGATGTGCTCGTTTGTCAGTTTTTTATCGGTTTCCAGAAATTTCAGCAGGTTTTCAATTCCTATTGTTTTGATTTCTTTCTCAATTTTCAGGCAACTGTAAAAGTATTCGATTTCATCTTTAGCCAGCTTCCTTTCACCTCTTTTCCAGTAGCGGATGATCTTTTCAATGACTTCAAAAAGCATCATCAAATGCCGCATCAGAAAATCCCTTTCAATTCCCATTTCATTGTCGTTTTAGAATTTATACTTTGGTAAAATTAAATCGAGCTAACTATCACACGGTTCGACTCAGCTCACCGTGACCATCGGACAGTGTACCCTCCCAATTTTACCGATCATAAAGTGCGAATGACAGAAAGCTGAATGAGCGCTTTCATTTCGAATGAGGTGCGAATAAGAAATCTGTTTATTTGTAAAAGATTTCTCCTCATTCTTCGTCGAAATGACAATCAACTTAGAATCTTTTGTTGGTATCATAGTCGAAGTCTTAATTTATCTCAATTCTCATGTCTTGATACTCAAAACTTTTCTTCTCAAATCTAATATTAATTATAATTCTTAGTTTTGCAAAAAGATTGTTTATGGGTTATTTCGATGATATATTTCGCAGCAACGAAAATTTCTCCGATGGGTTAAAAGAGGGGAAGGATTTTTATCTCGAAAATGATTATCGTGTAATGACTGAAAGTTATTTGATTCGTCGCGGATATTGTTGCTCGAACGGATGTCGGCATTGCCCGTACTGGCCAAAAGCACAAAAGGGGAACACGGATTTAAGAGGAGCTTCCCCAAGCCCTTCTGAAAAAAGATATTAATTATGAATAAAACATTGTAAAACAGAAAGTTATGAAAAATTTAGTCGTTATTTTTTTCTTGATATTTACAAGCTCGTTGATTCTGTCAGCCCAGAAAACTCCTTCCGGAAATCCGGCTGATTTTAAGATAAAAACCTGTTTGCATTCGGTGAGTTATCTCGGAATCTGGCGCGGACAAACCCAATTAACTGTCGATGAATTTCTTGTAAAAGCCAAAGAACTGGGTTACGAAGGGGTGATGCTGGTGGCCAAACGCCCTCATGTATCTCCACACGATTACGACAAGGCTGCGCGTGCAAGGTTGAAAGCAAAAATCGATTCGCTGGGGCTGACCTTGGTTGGATTGGCGGGTTACACCGATTTTACTGCCGGAATCGACAAACCCGGTATCCCAAATGCTGAAATTCAGGCAACGTGGGTGGGCGAAATTGCAGAACTGGCAAAGGATTTAGGTACAAACATGGTTCGTATTTTCACAGGTTATGAAAGGCCCGATGTTCCTTATGACAAGCAATACGCCGAAGTGGTTGCCGGGTTAAAAATGGCAGGCAAACTGGCTGCCCGGCACGGAGTTACACTGGCCGTGCAAAATCACCATGACATTGCACTTCATCACGATGCAATGTACTGGCTGCTGAAAGAAGTGAACATGCCCAATGTACTGGCAGGTTGGGATGCCTGGTCGCCGGTTCTGGAAGGGCTGACTTTGGAACAACAGCGCGAATCAATCCTGAAAATGAAACCTTTTATTATCAATACCATTGTAGCCGATTATGTTACTCACCCGCGATATACTTACGTGAACAACCTCACCAATTACCAGGCTGAACAACCGGTAATGCGCGCTGTACCCGTTGGACAGGGCATCATCGACTACAAAAACTGGATGAACACCTTAAAAGAAATTGGATACCAGGGCTGGATAGTTTACGAAATGTGCGAAGTTTTGGATGGCGGCGGTTCGATTGAAAATCTGGATAAAACAGCAAAAATATTTTTGGAATATATGAAGCAGTTTTAAAGTTTCAGCTTTTCAAATCCCTGTCCATAAACACCCATAACACTGCCCATTGAAATAAAGGCATCGGGATCGATTTCTTTAATTTTACGGAAGATGGCGCTGGTTTCCTTTTTTCGGACTATCGACATTACGATTTTGATATTTTCTTTGGTGTACCATCCAACTCCATCAAAAACGGTAACGCCGCGTATTGCTTCCTTTGTAATAAAATCGGCAATTTCTTCATATTTCGATGAAAAAATAAACATCTGCGCACTGCGGTTGGCGCCGCTCAGAAACGAATCGAGCGCGTAGGAAACCACCCACATGGAAACGTATCCGTAAACCAACTTTGCAGGCGATTGAAATACAAAATAGGAAGAAGCGATAATTACCACATCGAAAAGCATTATCAGTTTTCCAGGGCTGACGTTTCGGTATTTCATGATTATCATGGCCAGAATATCGGTTCCTCCGGTACTTCCGCCCCGTGAAAACACGATACCAAGCCCGATTCCGCCCGCCATTCCACCTAAAACAGCCGAAAGAAATGTATCGTCAACCAGCGGTTTTTCAAGGATATTCTGAAATATTGCAAAGAAAACCGACAAAACTGCAATACTATAAATGGTTTTTACCCCAAAATTGGCGCCCAGCATTTTGATGGCAATAAGCACCAA
This sequence comes from Draconibacterium sp., assembly GCA_037439605.1. Classification (GTDB taxonomy): domain Bacteria; phylum Bacteroidota; class Bacteroidia; order Bacteroidales; family Prolixibacteraceae; genus Draconibacterium. The sequence continues at coordinate 5,013 of JBBIVS010000244.1, forward strand.
AATTACATTGATAACCAGAAAAGTTGCGCTGATTGGAATCCTTGTCGCAAAAAACACAACTGCCGATACCCCGCTTACCCCGCCGCCGGTTATTTCTGCAGGCACCAGGAAAAGCATCCAACCCATTACATAAAGCAATAAACCAATGGTGATAATGATGTAATCTTTAACCAGATTACTGATATTCTGTTTCATCCAGGTAAAAATTGTAAACATGGCAAAGTAAATAAAAATCAGTTTTGCAGTCGCAAAAGAACAATGTCAATTCTTAAAAACGGGTGAGAAAAATCAGGAATCGCGAGGTTTAACGGAGAATTAAGGTTACAACTAAATTTCAATCGCTTTTTCAATCAAAAACTGTTTGATTTCTTCTTCAGAAGGAGCGGAAACCAAGAATTCAATGGGTTCTGAATAATTGATATCATCGAAATAGCTTAACTGTGCACGAAACAACTTTGGAGAAAATAACTGGTCATAAATCTGGCTTGCCCGTGAAGAAATTTGCTCTACTGAAAAATGGTCTCGCAATAAAAAGTACATATCAACGTAATCTTTCCATTTCGAACGACGACCCAAAGCATAAGCTTTCATTGCTGCCAAATCAATTAATTCGGGTAATTTCAAAGTAGTTTCAAAATTTACAGGCGTTTCAATTTTAAAAGGATATTCGTAAAATGTAAATTTAACATTTGAAATAGTGACATTTAACTGTTCGGTTACCCTTCGTGTTACTTCATAATAAAAACCCGATTCGGAAAGTTTTGTAAGAATTGCTTTTGGGCGTATTGGATTATTTTTAAACAAATCAAAATCAATTGAACGCCGGTGACCAATCTGAAGTGCAATTGCTGTGCCACCAACCAGATAAAACTCCCTGGTAAATTTTTTAATTAAGGGCAAAAGTTTAATTTGCTCGTTGCTGAGTATTTCCTTATGCATACTTTTTAAAAAAAAGGTCAAAAAAGTTATAAACTTCCGGATAATAATTCAGTTTTTTCCGACCTGTTGCATTATAAAAAACTCTTGCAGCTTCTTTTATCCCCATTATCCGAAACAACTCTTTTACATCTTCCAGTGTTCCGTAATT
>JBBIVS010000245.1:0-6089 GCA_037439605.1 Draconibacterium sp.
TCGCCGCGATAGCAATGCTCCTTGCCTTTGGTTACCATGTATTTGTATTCATCGTTGGTAATGTTCGAAGTCTCTTCGCCCACCGGTTTGAATTTGGCCGTTGAAAAATTAAGGTTCACCAGCAGGTGATGTATGTAATCCATCTGCGACTTTTCGTCTTCAAGCAAATTTTCAACCATGTGAATCACGTTTTTATGATGGTCGATGGCCACCACGTACTTGTAAAAACAGTATTTCACCTCCGGAATCTGGTATTCTTCTTTTTTTGGCGAGGAAAACCGGATGGTTTCGAAATGCTGAATGGCGTCGAAATTCATGTAACCAAACAAGCCGTTGGCAGGCAATTCAATTTCAGCGGAATCGACATTGAAAGTTTTGAAAAACCGGTCAAGTTCATCATCGAGTTTTTTGTCTTCGGAAAGCGAAAAAACCTCCTTTTTTTCACCCGGAAGTTCTTTGGTGACTTCGCCGTGGTTCACCGTAAAATAGGCCACCGGACTGAAACAGATAAACGAATATGCATTTTCGTTGCCATGATAATCGGAGCTTTCCAGAAGAATGGCTTTTGGATAAAGCGTTCGCAGGCGCAGGTAAATACTAACCGGAGTTACTGTGTCGGCAAGTATTTTTCGTACTACTGGTTTAAAATTTAATTTTTCCATAATGTAAGAAGCCCCCCTGCCCCCCGAAGGAGGGTTCAGAGGACTGAGTTTTAATTGTTGTTAATGTTCATTTTATTTTTCTTTTTTCCTTTTCTTCTTTCTTTTTCTTTCTCCTCTCCTTTGAGAGGCTTCTTCCTTACTCCCTCCCCCTCGGGGAGGGCTGGGGAGGGGCTATAAAAAAACGGCTCACCGTGATTCGATGAGCCGTTTTCCAATTTTGGGCAATGGCATTTCCACTCTTCACGGTTGTAAAAAGTTGCTGTGCCACCACCCCCAATTTTTATTTTGTACTTGTTTCATTTTTCTATTAAATAAAAAACCTACTCTTTACAGGAGCAGGCTCATTTTGTGTATATTTTTAAAAAATACCAATATGGCTCTTTAACTCCTGACTTACGTAAGAAGACCCCACCACGGAAGCCATATTGTATTTGTATTTTTAATCATTATTGTAAAATTCTGGTTCAAAAGAATAAAAAAATAAATCAAAAACAAAATCAAAGTGCAGATTTTTAATCTTTAAGTTGAGAGACTCCTAAATCCAAACAAATTTTCTTAACAAGTAATTCCTTTATTTCAGAATGGCGCGGAATCGCAGAGCGAAGATTCTTTTACGGATTTAACCACCAGGAATGATTTCCTCCTTCCCGTATCAAAAGGCAGCCATTTCTTCTAAGGTGTTTGATTAGGGCCGTTCGTTTCATACAGCAATCTTTTCTTCCGAAAATTTTTTCCCAGCAAGGTTTAACGCATCGATTTTGTTGAACTCAATAGCCTCTTTTAAAGTAACTTTCAAGCTTTCAACAAGTTCATCTTTTGTCCTTTCCTGGCAGTTTACTCCTGGTATTTCCTCAATCCAGCCAATCCACCATTCACCATCTTATTTTATCACTGCTGTATATTCCATAGCTGTTGTTTTTAACAAAGAAAAATTTTTTTAAATACTTTACTGTGCCAGCGTAAACCTGAAACTGACGCCAATGTTGGTATTTGATGTTGAAGTAGATTTTTAATAATATATTGTTTATCAGAGTATTTTATAGTCAATTTAATTTGACTAATGTATTAATTATTAATTTAAAAAATTAAGTAAAAGTATGGTGATTGCTAAAAAATTTGATATTTTTGATTCGAGTTGAACCTTTAATTTTCGCAATAATGCAAAATACCCAATGAATCATAGAAAAATCCCCTCAAAGGCCTCACCGGAATAAAATATACAAATTAAATCGTTTCCAAACCGGTGAGGCATATAGTTTGCACATCCCAATGTAAATATATTTTCTGGAAACAACAGTTATAGGTAGCATTTGTAACTGTAGGGCTTGTAATAATAATTAAAACCTAAAAGAAATGAAAAAATTATTGGTGATAGGATTAGTTTTGGTTACGTTAATTAGTTGCCAAAAAGAAGAAGAGTTAAATCAAGTAATAAATCAAGAAGAAAATATCGTTCAAGAATTAACTCAAAGTTTATCATTTATGAATGACAATCAGTCATTTGCATATGATAAATTAAAAAAATTAGGAGACATCATTTTACAATGTTCCAAATATGAAAATGTAAGGAATACTATTTATTCTAATATTGAAAATAAATTTGATGGTGAGAACGAAGTATTGATTAAAACTCTAATTGAAAAAAAAGTTATTTCGAATAATTCTGAATTTGTTAGTAGTACAGATTTGGAAAATATTGGTATAAACCTTGCTGCCTTTAAGAATATAGAATCTCAGAATTATTTTCCTCAAATTTTTATTCCTTTTTATGATGAATTAAAAGCGAAGGGAAAATTGAATGATGGTTCACCAATAATTGTTCCATTTGTATCTGGGACTGAAAATTTAAATGGTTACATTGGCTATACTTTAAATTCTAATTTTAAAATTGAAAAATTGAACTTTTTAATTGATGAAGTTTTTGCACAAAATAATGAAGTTTGGGTTATATCACTTAACGAAAAAGTAAATTCAGATGGACAATTGATAAATAAACAGACTAAAAGTTTGTAACAAGTACTATTAATAGTAGAATAGATAAAATTAGAATTAAAGAGCATAATGAAACTTGGATTTCTGGAGGTTCAGAAATTAACTTGTTGAGTTATAGAACCTACTACAATGGAGCAGATCCTCAAAGTGGCATTCAAGTAGATGTTTTAAATACATTAAGAGGAGGAAATTATCCAAATGGATATGAAATAATAGAAGTAAGTCGTTCAAATGTAAAAAATAAAACACAATATGAAGTAAATTGGCCTGTTGAAGATTATTGGGAAAGTACTGACTTTTATAACGATCCTGTTTTATTATTATTTGCGATATTTGAGTATGACCCTTGGCCTGAAGGGACACAAACAAGTGTAGTTTATACTTTTGGTAATCCGACGACAGCTAGATATTTAACTTATCGTTCTGCTGATCCAGCATATTATTATGGTAAAATTTTGAGCAACACTAACGGTGGAACATATTCTTATTATGATGCGACATCTTTTTACATAAATTTGTCTGGAATTGAATTTAATATGGAATCTTACTAATTTTAAAGTCTTTAACAATAGAAAGGGCATTAGATTTGCCTTTTCTATTGTGCTAAAGTAAAACGAAAACTAATACCTATATTAGTGTTGGAAGTCTTAAAAGAATTTGCTACATAGGGATTATTAATAATCTTGTCGAAGAAAATACGCATCTGGAAACGATCGCTTAACATGTAGTCGGCGTAGGTTTTTATGGTAAATCCACTTTGCCCTGCTGTTAATTGATTTTGATCTCCTTCCAATTGTCTCAGCATTGTTAAATTCTTTCTGTATGATAAATCAGCACGTACATTCAAATCGTTGGAATATGCCTGCTGCGATTTTTTGGTTTTGATAATTAAATCCATTTGGGTGAAACGGTACCCCACGCCAACAGTGTATTCATTGCTCAAAGTTTCGGTGAGCTGGTTGTTTGCAAAAGCCAGTTGCAGGCTGCGGGTTCGTTTGATTTCTCCGCGGGTGGTGAGATCGCTCATCCACATGATATCCATGTTAATCAGCGGACTTAAAGATTCAATGATACTAACCGAATTAAAATCGTAAGGCGAGATAAAATTATCGGCAATGTCGCGAATATAACTGAATCCGTCACTTTCAGAAACATATTTTAAATTGGTTAAAAATGAACCAACGGTGTAACTCGAACGATAGGCATGTGTAAAATTAAGTGATCGGATATATTTGTTTAATCCCGGAATTTTTGATACCATTCCTTCATACCTGATGTTCCAGTTTGGTCGCATGTATTTAATTGAGGGAAACAATCCGAGTGACACTTTTTGAGGGTCTTTGTTTTGGTAAGCTGCCAGAAATGCCGGAACAAGAACCTCTGTTGATGTTGGTCCGTAACCATCAGGATAACCGGGGTAGTTTGGGTTGGGAGCTGTTGGATCATACCCATATCCATTGTCAGCCGGACGCTCAGCCGCAAGCCGTTGAGCAATAATTGGCCGGTATGCCTTTAAATTTTCGAATGCTTCCGATTGATAATTGTTCCCTTTTCCAAATGAAAAGAATGCTGTGCCCCAGGTAATGGTTGACATGCTGAAATTACCGGATTCAGTAAAACTGTTGGCATTAAAGTTACCTGTAGCGTAATCGTAATTGTAAAATTGTGTGGCATTAACTGCATAAGCCCGGTCAGAGGTAAGATCGATTCTTAAATCGGGAAGAGGTTCGATGGTTGTTCTGAAACTAATCCGTTCGCTTTTTGTAAACATGTAAGGCATGTTGAGTGTGGTATCGTTTGTAATCCAACCGTTAGCGGCAGCTTTTTGTGCAAAATTCTCATCCTGCCAGCCTAAAAGGAAAGGGAATCCCGGGGCATAACTTGAACCTGCTGTATATCCAAAGCGGGGATCGGGGATATAATTTCCTCCGCCAAAAAATACAGGTTGGGGAAGATAACCGGGTAATACAGTTCCACCGTTTTGATTATATGTAGCCGAAAAATTTTGAAAACTCAATAAAACCATGCGGGTGGATAAATCGGCAAGGTCCTTGATAAAACTCTGGTCCCCGGGTTTTCCGCTAACTGTAAGCATGGCCTGTGATGAATTGGCAAGCGGGGTAATTTCGATAACATTGGCATCGATTAAAGTAACTTTTACGGGAACTACTTTTGCATCGACATCGGTAACCACAACTTTGACCTTTTTTGTATTGAGCTTATGTGTTATTTTTTGCGCAACATTGGCATCCAATTTAATATTTGAGGTGTAAGTTTGTTCCTGGGGTTTTACTTCAGCCTGCTGGTTTTGCCTACCGCCCTGTTGTTGATTGATACTTCCCCGGGTTCGGCTGGTTCGTCTGAATTTCTGGTTTACTTCTCTAAAGTACGGTACTTTATTATAGAAGCTGGTCAAAGTCATGTTGCCATTTAACTGCCAGTTTTGTGAGTTTTGAATCCGGTTTCCCAAATTTATGGTATCGGCGGTAATCGGACCTGCCAGCCAGTTGTAGGTTCCCCCGTACCGAATGTTTGCCGACAGAAAATTCAAAAATTTAATCTGGCTCAAAGGTACCATGTATGTAATATCAATTTTGTGATCGTACAGAATTGGCCGTCCCAAATCATAAAGACTGTTTAAAATAGAGTCTTTTTTCCATTGATAATCGTCATCATTTTTATTCATGCTCCCTTCCGGTTCGTCAATCCGGTTTGTTCCATTCGAAGAAAAATCAACTTTTAACGACTGTGTCACATCGTATCGTAAATCAAAAAAACGGTTCCACATAAAATCTTTCTGATAGGTGGCCGGAAGAATGAAATTTGGATTGGTAATGTTTCGTGTTTTAATTTCGTTGTACCTGCGATATAAATCAGTTCTGAATGAAATCTGGTTTGGAAGCGGATAGAAGTTGAAACTGCCAATTAGTTTTAACGGCCCTTTTTGCAGTGCCTGCACTTTGCTAAAAGGCTGGATTAGCTGCGGCCTGCTGCTGAAATTGTATGAAAACATTGCCCTATGACTTTTGTCTCCATTAATTTCGGTATTAATATCTCTTCTGTTTGTTTCATTGTATGAATAGGTTACTGCGAAGTTTTGAGGATCCCACAAATGTGTTTTTTCCTTTTGGTTTTGCGGTTCAACTTTTACGTTTGTGAAATTGAGGCTTTTACGGGTTATCAAATCCTGCGAAATATACAGAATTGAATCTTTTTCCTTTTGGGTTTCAGCATATTCCAATGATTTGGAAAGTTCAATATCAGGTTTCAGGGGGTCGTACTTTGGATTTTGCGTGCTTCGCGAATAGCCATAATAAAACGGAAGCCTGACCCCGATTTTTTCGGGGAAGAAACGTCCCAAATCAAGCGATGCCGCCAGGTCGAATTCATAAATATCGTTCAGTTGCCTGTTGTTTTTATTTTCATTGATACTTC
>JBBIVS010000246.1:0-6070 GCA_037439605.1 Draconibacterium sp.
GTGCGTGTGATGAAAGCATTGGGAATTGACACGCTTTTCATTTCTAATGCTGCAGGCGGCACCAGCCCAAAAATCAAGACAGGCGACCTGATGATTCTCCGCGACCACATCAACCTCTTGCCCGACCATCCGCTTCGCGGGAAAAATGAAAATGAACTAGGGCCGCGTTTCCCCGATATGAGTAAATGCTACGATGAGCGTTTGCGAAACAAAGCCAAATTAATTGCGCTTCAACATAATATTGTGGTTAAGGAGGGAGTGTATGTTGGCGTCTCAGGGCCTACTTTCGAAACACCGTCAGAATACAAGATGTTCAGGCTTTTGGGCGCCGATATTGTTGGAATGTCAACTGTGCCGGAGGTTATAGTGGCGCGGCACATGAATTTGAAGGTTTTTGGAATTTCTATTGTTACCGATAGCGGCGTTCCCGGCGAAATTGTTGAAATCTCGCACGAAGAGGTGCAGGAAGTTGCCATGAAGGAAGAACCAAAAATGACGCTGATTATGAAGGAACTCATCAAGAGTATTTGAGTTCAAAGTTCAGAGTGTAAAGTTCATAGAGATGTATCCGTAGCAAAATGCCATAAATTCAAAAACATGGATTTGATAGTGCTGTCGCTGTCTCCGGTTTTTATAATTGCCGGGTACGTTTATTTTCGCGATAAATATGAAAAAGAACCCATTGGGTTGCTGTTAAAGGCATTGATTTTGGGCGCTTTAACTGTAATTCCGATAACATTTCTTGAAGGTTTTCTCAGCAGTTTTACCCAACTATTTGAAGGACTTGTGGCGGCAGCATGGCAAGCGTTTGTGGTTGCAGCTTTTTCAGAGGAACTTTTCAAATTCATTGCACTTTATTTACTGATTTGGAAAAGCAAGGAGTTCAACGATAAATTTGACGGGATTGTTTATGCGGTTTTTGTTTCACTTGGTTTTGCAGCTGTTGAAAATATTTTGTATGTAACCGGAAATGGTCAATTTACGGGAATTATGCGCGCAATAACTGCTGTTCCGGCACATGCCATTTTTGGGGTAACCATGGGTTTCTATTTCGGTATGGCAAAGTTTTACGAAAAACAGCAGTATCAACTAAAAATGAAAGCGCTTCTTTATCCAATAATCCTGCATGGTATGTACAATTTTATTTTGTTTACACAAATCGAATGGCTGTCGGTTGTTTTTATTGCATTCCTGATTTACCTTTACTTTTCAGGTTTAAAACGAATTAAAAAGCTTTCCGACCAATCGATTTATAAAACTGATTTTGATTTGCTGAACGATAAATTTGACCCTAAAAATCAGGTTTAAAACTCACGTCTGATTTTTTAAATTATCTTTGGGGTATGGTAATTGATGAACTGATAAATAAGGATAAACAGGCATTTTATGACCTATGTAAAGCGCATCAGGTTAAATATATTTTTGCTTTTGGTTCGTCAGTAACCGGTAATTTTGATTTTAATAAAAGCGACATTGATCTAATTGTAGAGATTGATGAATCAAATCCAATTAAAAAAGGGGAAAAAATTTTATCGATTTGGGATAAACTGGAGTCATTTTTTAAAAGAAAAGTTGATTTGCTTACTAGTCTGAATATCCGGAATCCCTACCTTAAGCATAGTGTCGATGAATCTAAAGTTTTAATTTATCTGCCAAACTTAAAGGCTGAAGTTCAGCATAAATTGGCTTTATGAAAACAATCTCAATTCCAGCTTATTCCGATATTGAATATGCGCACCTCATAATTCAGAAATATGCGCATCGCACACCGGTTTTATCATCACAAAGTATCAACAAAATTACCGGGGGGAATCTCTTTTTCAAGTGTGAGAATTTCCAGAAAGTTGGCGCTTTTAAATTTCGTGGTGCTTGCAATGCGGTTTTTTCTTTAACAGAAGAGGAAGCACAAAAAGGAGTTGCAACACATTCTTCGGGCAATCATGCAGCTGCTTTGGCGCTGGCTGCAAGGATGCACGGAATTGCCGCCCATATTGTAATGCCTTCCAATTCGCCTGAAATTAAAAAGAAGGCAGTGGCTGGTTACGGTGCAAATATTACATATTGCGAACCCAATTTGCAGGCGCGCGAAAGTACACTTGCACGGATTGTTGCCGAAACCGGAGCAACAGAAATTCATCCTTACAACAATTTCTATGTAATTGCCGGACAGGGAACAGCCGCAAAAGAACTGATTGAAAATGCTGGCGAATTCGACATGATAATGGCCCCGGTTGGCGGAGGCGGATTGATAAGCGGAACTGCGCTTTCGACAAAACATTTGTTGCCCAATTGTAAAGTAATTGCTGCCGAACCTGCCGGAGCTGACGATGCATTCCGATCGTTTCACGAGAAAAAAATCATACCGTCAGTCAATCCCAAAACCATTGCCGACGGGTTACTCACTTCATTGGGCGAGAGAAATTTTGCCATTATCATGAAAAATGTGGATGATATTGTTACCGTTTCGGAAGAAAAAATAGTGGAAGCAATGCGAATGATTTGGGAGCGGATGAAAATAATAATTGAACCATCTTCAGCCGTTCCGCTTGCCGCAATTCTCGGGGGGAAAGTGGATATTCAGAATAAAAAAGTGGGGATTATTCTTTCTGGAGGTAATCTCGATTTAGGTAAATTGCCGTTTTAGTTTTACAACATTGGGCTTACAATATGAGCCAGCGATTCCCGTAATTTAAAATACCACGACCGTTTTTTCCATTCATTCAGTTTTATTTCGCGACTGTTTTTCAGATCGATCATAAAATATTTTAACAGCAACCGGGTAAATTTCTGTTCGTAAATAAAAGCATTAATTTCAAAATTGGTTTCCAGACTCCTGAAATCGAGATTGGTGGTACCAATAGTCGAAAAAATGTCGTCAATCATTAATGTTTTACTGTGTATAAAACCTTTCTGGTAAAAATAAATTTTTATTCCGGCTTCAAGCAACTGCTCCACATACGAAAAAGAACACCATTTCGATGTAACTGCATCCGATTTTTCAGGAATTAAAATTCGTATATCAACACCGCTTAACGCCGCAGTTTTTAGTGCCGAAAGAATGGTTTGCGGAGGCATGAGATAAGGTGAGGTGATATAAACATATTCTCTGGCATTTAAAATTGCAGCGAAATAGGCTTGTTCCATACTTTCCCAGTCTGAATCGGGACCGCTGGCCGATATCTGAACAGGGGTTCCTTTTTTCTCGGTCAATGGAGTGAAATATTTTTCGCCGGTCAGGTTTTCGTTGATTACGAAATACCAGTCGGCAGCAAAAACCACCTGCAAGGTAGCCACAGCGTCGCCGGTAATTTGCAAATGAGTATCTCTCCACGGTCCAATTTTGGGTTTTCCTTCAATGTAACGGTCGGCAATATTAATACCCCCCGTAAAACCGATTTTACCATCAACAATTAAAATCTTGCGGTGATTCCGGAAATTAACCCTCGAGGTTAACCGCGGAAAACGGACTTCCATAAATGGATAAATTTCAATTCCGCTTTCGCGAAGACTTCTGAAAAATTTTTCTTTAAGGCCCCAGCTTCCCACATCATCCACAAGAATTCTTACCTCGATGCCCTGCCTGCTCTTTTCTTTTAAAAGATCGAGCATTTGCCGGCCAATTTTGTCATTTTCAAGTATATAATATTCAAGATGAATATGATGTTGTGCACTTTTAATTGCTTTGAAAATAGCTTCGAAAGTTTCGTTTCCGTTATTCAGTATTTTTAACTGGTTGCCGGTTGTCAACAATGAATCTGAATTGTTCAGCAGCAACCGGATGATGTTTTTTCTTTCAAGTGCTTCAGGACTTAAATGCAAATCGGTATGTCCAATTTCCCTCAGTTGTTTGGTCGAAAGCCGACGGATTTTACTCAGGCTTTTAACGCCCCTGCGCGAAAACAGTTTTTGTTTTCGGTATTCCTGCCCAAAGAAAAGGTAAAAAGCAAGCCCGATAAGCGGAACCAAAATAAGAACCAGGATCCAGGCGATGGTTTTAAACGGAGATCGCTTTTCAAGTATAATCATAACCGCAACCGGAATCCCGGTGACCAGAAAAATAAGGGAAAATATTTGCCAGAAAACACTCCAGTTCATTGTATAAATTTAATTCTTGCTTTTTTGACCAAATTTCATGAATTTTGCGGTCAAAAACAACGAGGTTTTTTAATTCGTAAACACAAATTGTTGGAGGAAGGTAAAATGAAACACTTTTATATTTTAATATTCGGTTTTTTGCTGTTTTGGGCATGTAAAGGGCCAAAAGATATTGGAAAAGTTGAAATAAAAGAACCTGAAACAGCGGTTGACAGCATTGAATATGGCGTTGAAACTTTTGACGCCAAATTTGAATCATGGTACGCAATGAAAAACAGCCCGGTAAATTACCGTTCGCTTGAATACTACGAAAACTGGAACAGGCAATACGTTCAGGCATGGAATTATAAAGCGCATAATGGCGCAAAAAACTCATTCTTTCAACCCATTGTTGGTTACGACCCCAATGAAAAATACGGTTTCGATCTCAACCACAAACTTTTCCACTATTTTCAATATGTTGAGAACGTACTGAAAATTGAAATAATGCCTGATGGACCTCGAGCTGTAAATTACTGATTGTTATTCTGATAAATAAAAAGCTGGTCGGAATCAAATTTTTCAGAGTGAATTAACCTGGCAGAAATTTCGGGCGCTTTTATACCGGTGCTGAAATGTTTGTTACCAACAAATTGAAATGTTTCGTCCCAAAGGTTTGCTTCAATAAAACTTTCCAAAAGTTGTTTTCCTCCTTCAACAACAAGCGATTGAATATTTAACTGATAAAGGGTTTTCAGAATTTGATGAATCATTTTTTTTCCAAAATCGATTTTAACAAATTCAGTGTTTCCTGATTTTTCATTTTTTAAAGAGTTGAAAACAATTGTTTTTGTCGATCCATCGAAAAGATGAAGGTTTTTTGGTAAACGCAAATGGTTGTCGATAACCAGCCGCACGGGATTTCTTCCCGCACAGTGCCGCACCGTTAACGATGGATTATCTTTCAAAGCTGTGTTTGTACCAACCAAAATGGCATCTTCAATTGCCCGCATCTGGTGAACACGAACAAGCGCTTTTTCGCCGGTTATCCAGGTAGGTTCGCCAAATTCGTTTTTTGCACGGTCGAAATCAATAAAACCGTCAGTGGTTTCGGCCCATTTCAGTATTATAAACGGCCTCTTGTTTTCGTGAAAAGTAAAAAACCTCTTGTTCAGTTCACGACACTCTTTTTCAAGAACACCAACTTTTACGTCGATTCCTGCTTTAATCATTCTTTCAATGCCTTTGCCCGCTACTTTTGCAAACGAATCGATAGTGCCAATCACCACTTTCGGAATTTTTTTTGCAACAATCAGGTCGGCACAGGGCGGGGTTAAACCGTAATGGGCGCAAGGCTCCAGCGATACATAAAGCGTACTTTCTGAAAGTAATTCTTTATTCTTAACCGAGGCTATTGCATTTACCTCAGCATGTGGTTCTCCATATTTTTCGTGAAATCCTTCGCCAATCATCGTGTTGTTGTGTACGATAATACAACCTACCATTGGGTTTGACGAAACATTCCCGGCTCCCTGTCTTGCCAGTTCGAGGCAGCGGTTCATGTATTTTTCGTGTATGTTCATTTCGAGCGGAAAGTATAACTTTGCTGTGCCAAAAGTAGAAAATGAGAGCGACTATTCAATATATAAATGATGAATTGGCAGGTATTTATCCCAATTCTGAAATTGAAGGATTTACCCGGATGATTTTTGAAGCGGTTTGTGGTTTAAGTTTTACGGAACAATTGTTAAGAAATCACGAAAAAATTCCATTATCCGATTTCGAAAAGATACAGACAATCATTTCGCGATTGAAAAACTTTGAACCAATTCAATACATTTTAGGCGAAACAGAGTTTTATGGCCTGAAACTAATAGTGAATCCTTCGGTTTTAATTCCCCGCCCCGAAACTGAAGAATTGGCAGAGTGGATTGCTCAAAGTGAATTGCCCGAAAAAAGCAGGATTTTGGATATCGGGACAGGCAGTGGTTGCATA
>JBBIVS010000247.1:0-6057 GCA_037439605.1 Draconibacterium sp.
AGGATATTCTTCGAGTTTCGGACGTTGACCAACACTTAAAATATCTTCCATACTGAGTTTGTGTATCTCAAGGTAAGTACAAATTTCTTCAATCGATTTTTCATCGTGAAGCCCGTCAATATTGATCCAGACTACACCTTGAAATGATTTGATCAGCGAAATAACCTCAGTGATGTTTTTTGGTTTTATTTCCTCGCACCGTTCATCAGAATAATTTAAAACAGTGATATCGACCCGGGCCATTTTTTGTTGTCCGGTAAATACCAGCGAACCGGGAGCAAGCCCTAATTTCGATTTTCGTTTGTGTTTTTTTCCGGCCATTTTATTCAGCTTTTCTTTTTTCTTTTTTTCAGATTTTCCTCGACCCTGAATTTTACAACTTTGGTAATCAAATCAAAAGGAATAGGTTTACCGATAGGAAACTGAATAGTGCCTTTTCCGGTGCGGTAAAGAGCAAGTTCTTCGATAAAAGCGTCAATGCCCGAAGGGGCAGGGTAAAAACCAATATGTGTTTTGTAGGCTGCAAAGTGAACGAGGTTGCCGTTTAAAACAAAAGTTGGCATTCCGTATTTGATGGCTTCTTTAGCTTCGGGCGCAGCCAGTTGAATTGTTGTCCGGATTTTTTCGAGTATAACCCGTATTTCTTCGGGGAAATCGGCGATAAATGCGTTTATGTCAGTGTAATCTTTCATCATTTTTTAAATTTATCCTTTCAATTTATTCCAGTTACTTGATTGTTTCCCTGTCATTGTTGAAATGGTAAGTTTCAGCACCACAATAAATTCCACCTCTTTAGTGTCGAATTCCATGTGGGCGGGTGCGCCGTGTTGTTGCATAATGATGTCGAGAGCCTGCAGTTTTTCATCAAAACCGGTTACAATTTCTACTTTTCCATAGCCAATCACGCTGCGGTACAGGGTACTCCAGCGGCAGGCAATATCGCCTTCCACTATGGCAGTTTCGTCTTCCACCTCAAAGCAAACCTGAGGATTCTGTCGCAATACACCAATCTTTTTCCCTGCCGGAGCTGAATGGATGTAAATGCAGTTTTCGTGATATCCGAAATTGAAAGGCAAAATGTAGGGTAGCCCTTGATCAATCATTGCCAGGCGACAGATTTTTGAATTGGTCAGTATCTCTGTAAGAATTTTTGGGTCTGTAATTTCCTGGTTTGCTTTTCTCATTCTTCAATTTTTAAAAACGGATTAAACGCAATCTCCCACAGAAAGCCATCGGGGTCTGCAATATAACTGCTGTAACCGCCCCAGAAAACCTTTTGCGGCTCTTTTATAATTGTTACTCCCTTGTTTCGCAGGTCGTTTATCAAATTGTCAACTTCCTTTTCGCTCTCCACATTGTGTGACAGCGTAAATCCTTTAAAACCGTTGCCCGACGCATCAATATTGGCATCTTCTGCAAGCGCTTTCCGGTTGTATAACGAAAGGTGTATTCCATTCAAATCGAAAAATACGATATTTTCCGAACTCATCGGTGAGCGTTTCCAGCCCAGGGTGTTTTCGTAAAAAACCACCGAAGCCTGTAAGTCGTTTACTCCCAGCGTAATAAATGTAATTCTCTGTTTCATTATATTTTCATTATTGACCTGTGAAAACCTGCAATTTAAAGAATAGTTATTGCTTTCAACAAATATAGTGCTTTCATTTTGAATTTATTATGCCTAAAATAATCGGTTTTAAACCGCTGAAAAAGAATTCCACTGCGATAACCATCACAATCAAACCCATAATACGCATCATTACGTTAATGCCGGTCTGTCCGAGCAATTTAATAAGTTTTGACGAACTGTAAAGGATGATGTAGGTAAGCATAATGATGAGAAAGATTGAAATAAATAAGGCTAATTGTTTTGGAAAGGTATTGGCATCTTCCATTAAAACAATTGCACTGGTAATAGCGCCCGGCCCGCAAATCATGGGTATTGCCAGCGGTGTTATCGAAATATCGGAAATATAACTTTTAACTTCGTTTTCCTTTATTTTTACCTGGCTCAACCTGGCCTGCAGCATATCCATGCCTACAATAAAAAAAATCACACCCCCAACCACCCTGAAACTGTTGACCGAAATGCCAAAGAATTTGAATAAAAGCTGGCCGGTCAGCGCAAAGGCAATGATGGTGAACAATGCAATAACCGATGCTTTTTTGGCAGTTTTATTTCTTTCGCCAATGGTTAATTCCGAAGTCATGGCCATAAAAACAGGCATAGTTCCCAGCGGATTGATGAGGGTAAACAACGATGTAAAACATAACAATCCAAATGATATTGTTTCGGTCATGATCGCTATAGTTTAGTTTTTTCTTTTTGATGAAAAATAATCTTTATCGAACACTTGCAATGAGTATAATTTATTACCAGTTCTTCTATCAATCTCCCATCCCGGGTGTAAATCTTTGCCTCAGTTCGTCGGTACGGTTTTCGGCTATCGAAAACCGGCAAATTGCAGCTTTCGACAAAATTGCTTCCATAATTTTTGAATAGGTTATTTCCTGATTTACTTTTCTCATGATTGCGTAAATTTACACCTAATTTTTAATGATGTACTGCAAAACTTTCTCCGATTCAGTTTGCATGAATTTAAAATAAAGAAAGCCATCCGTAAAACGAATGGCTTTCTTTAAATAATTTCTTTTATTTTTTAATTACCTGCTGAATCAGTTGCTGCCGGCGCTGTAGTCGGGAAATTGGGTACCTGGGTAGGATCGATTGCCGTCTCTATTTGCTGCCGTACTCTCGATTCGTTAACACCTGCCTCGCCGCGAGGTAAAAAAGCCGAACCAACTACAGACAGGAACAACAAGGCCCCTGCCAGACCCCAAGTCGCTTTTTCCAAAAAATCGGTGGTTTTACGAACGCCCATTATCTGGCCAGCTGATTGAAAATTGCTTGCCAAACCTCCGCCTTTTGAATTTTGTACCAATACAATCAAAACCAAAAGAACGCAGATAATAAATATTAAAACCGTAATTAAATTGTACATTTTATTCTGAATTAGTGTTTTTTAAATTTTCAATTTCTTCAATTCGGGCTGCAAAGTAAATACTTTTTTCCGGATATTTCAAACTTAATTTTTGATATGAATCTATTGCTTTTTCGTAGTTTTTTTGCTGAAAATAAATGGAAGCCAGAGTTTCTGTTATCAACTCGTCGTTTTCAGCCACCGATTTTTCAACAACATTTATACTGTTTTCATTTCCGGCGATATTCCCATTCTCTGAAATAATCCTGATTCCACCCGGTATTGATTGTAAAAATTTATCGATCAATGAATTCCCATCGCCATTCCCGTTTTCATTTCCGGTTTTACCATAAACTGGTAAAATATTCTCAACATCGGCTTTCTCTGACTTTCTTTGAGTTTCAGAATCTAAATAGTTATACAGCAATTTACGGTCGGGCGCCAGAATGGCTGCTTTCTTTAAAACCGTCTGGAATTCGGGCGAATCAATTTGCTTCAGATTTTTAAGATACAATATCCATCCTAAATAAAACCAGGGATATTCCTCCGTCAACTGTTTTAATTCAACCACTGTTTTATTGTTTAACAAATCAGGATTTGCAATTAAGTTTATCAATTCTTCAGTTTTCATTACTCACCAGTTGGCAATAGTTGCATTAAAAATATCTTCCACCAGTTTTAGCACGATCAACTGGGTTAACTCTTCTTCCACTTCGCTTATGGAAAGGGTGCTGTCATAATCTTCATAGGCCGAAAAACTTTTTTCGAAATTTTCTTCAGGTGATTTACTGTTTGTATATTTTAATTTTACCGAAACAGTCAGCCTGTTTTTTGCAGCGAGGTCGTCTTTTTGAATTGACATTGGCCGTATATCGTAATTGGTAATTTGTCCTTCGAATTCAATATCACCATTTTCTGATAGTTCGACCAAAGAAGTCTGTCTGCGGAGTTTCTCTTTTAAATCTTCAGTAAACGTTTGGCTTAAGGTCGGATTGATTAGTCTTGCCCGGTTAGGGAAATAATAAACCGAGTATGTTTTTACCGCAGGCGAAAGATTGGCTCCGGTAAAGGAGTAATTAATTTTGCATCCAAATAACAACACTGTTAGAACAATAATTGCAAAATACAATATTAAACGTTTAATTATCAACTTAGCCTTTAATATCATATTCCTTAATTTTACGGTAAAGTGTCCGTTCCGAGATTCCCAGTTCCTGGGCTGCATATTTGCGCTTTCCCTTGTGTTTTTCAAGCGCTTTGTTAATCATTTCTATTTCCTTGCCCTCCAGTGAAAGTGATTCTTCAACAAACTCTTCAGTATCCTGAATATTTTCCTTCTCAACCGGCTCGATATGAATATGTTTAGAGACCGGTTCCTTTGAAACAAAATTATTTAAATCGTTATCGTACAAATTTCTGAATATTCTCGCCTGATCGGTGTTTATTGATGAGTCCTTGCTTTCCATGATATCGAGGACTAATTTTCTCAACTCGGTCATGTCACGCTTCATATCGAACAAAACCTTGTAAAGTATCTCCCTTTCGTTTGAAAACGAACTATCTGCGGTTTTTGAAAAAAGAGCCGGTAAATTTTTAGATGCATCAACCGGCAAATAATTTCTCAGTATTTCGGCGGTGATGTCCCTTTCCTTTTCAATAATTGAAATCTGTTCGGTGATATTTTTTAACTGTCGCACATTGCCCGGCCAGCGGTAATTCATTAACAACACTTTTGCCTGCTCGTCCAAAACTATTGGCGGCATTCGGTATTTCTCTGCAAAATCGCGCGCAAACTTGCGGAAAAGCAGGTTAATATCGTCCGGCCTTTCCCTGAGCGGAGTTATAATAATTGGCACTGTATTTAACCTGTAATACAAATCTTCCCTGAATTTTCCGGCATCAATAGCCTGCGGTAAATCAACATTCGTGGCCGCTATAACGCGAACATTGGTTTTTAAAACTTTCGATGAACCCACTTTAATAAATTCGCCGGTTTCCAGCACCCTTAACAACCGAACCTGAGTAGCCAGTGGTAATTCGCCAATTTCGTCAAGAAAAATTGTGCCTTCGTCAGCTTCCTGAAAATATCCTTTTCTGTCGGCCAGGGCTCCTGTAAAAGCGCCTTTTTCATGTCCGAAAAGCTCAGAATCTATTGTCCCTTCGGGTATTGCACCGCAGTTTACGGCAATGTATTTCCCATGTTTCCGGCTCGAATACTGGTGGATAATCTGCGGAAATATCTCTTTTCCCGTTCCACTTTCACCGGTAATTAACACCGACAAATCGGTTGGCGCCACCTGAACTGCCACTTCAATGGCACGGTTTAGCATGGCCGAATTCCCAATAATTTCAAACCGCTGTTTTATTCCCTGTACATCCACTTTTATACCTTAATTAATTGTCGCAAAATTACAATTTTTAGCTGGTAAAAAATCTCTTTGAAAATTATTAACTTTTTTTCGGTTTCTTTACGTCTGACAGCTCAATACCAAAATCTAACAATCTATTTTTATCTTTGGCAAATGAAATTTATAGGAATTATACCAGCCCGTTACCAGTCAACCCGTTTCCCCGGAAAACCGCTTGCTTTGATCAATAATAAACCAATGATTCAGTGGGTTTACGAAAATACGGTAAAAGCAGTTAATGATGTATGGGTAGCCACTGACGATGAACGCATTTTAAAAACAGTTGAAAACTTTGGAGGGAAGGCAATTGAAACACTTTCAACCCACCAAAGCGGCACCGACAGGTGTGCCGAAGCTGCCCGAAAAATTGGTGAAAACTTTGATTTCGATGTGGTTATCAATGTGCAGGGAGATGAACCGTTTATTCAATCACAACAAATTGAATTACTTAAATCCTGTTTTACAACCGATGCTGATATTGCAACATTAATTAAAAAGATTGAATCCACAGAGGAATTGTTTAATCAAAACCGGCCCAAAGTGGTTATTGATAAATTGCAGAATGCACTATATTTCAGCCGTTCAACGATTCCATTTGTGCGGGGCGCTGAAAACAACAACTGGTTATCCAGACATATTTTTTGGGCACACATCGGAATGTATGCATATAA
>JBBIVS010000248.1:0-6036 GCA_037439605.1 Draconibacterium sp.
TGATGCCCCTTGTAAGCGGCAACAAGTGCTGTGGCAAATTCAGGCGCTGATGTTCCGGCAGCCACAATAGTTGCTCCGATTACCCAGTGCGAAACACCAAAAATTGCTGCCAAATCGGAGGCCGATTCCACTAAAAAATGCGAACTGGCCACAATCAGTATCAAACTAAACAGCAACAAAAGAGGATCGTATTTTTTATAAGGTTCGGCATTTTCGGCTTCTTCCAAATTTATGGGGTCTTTTTTCCAGTATAAATAACCCAGATAAACAATCAGCGATGTAAATAAAATAACACCTTCGGTAAAACTGAGTTTTGAATCGCACAAAAAAAAATGTTAACCCGACCTTGCCACCAGGCAGAAATGCACCGTCGCGGTAAACCAATTTTTAGCTGGTTTTTAAACTTCTGAAAATGGCAGTCCCCCTAAAATAAACCCCTGATAGAAAAAACCGACATTGTTTCCAACTGAAATGTCGCCCAAATTGCGGATGGCGGCAGTTACAGTAACCGAAAATTCGGGCGCCATGTTCCAGTGGCAATAACGGTAAGGCAAAATACAAGTTTCGAAATGTTAAACTTCCCGGCAATCCGCACAGATGAATCAACAAGCCAGCCGGCCCCTTTGGCAATTAAAAATATGGTGAATATTATTATTGCAATATCAATTGCAATTTTCATTTTTACTGATTTTAGCCACAAAATTAAACTTTACTGTCAATTTTGGTTTTTATTTTCCGGGGAATGATGATTTGCTTTTCAGGACCAGCCATTAATGATGCAATTACCCTAGTGCTCTGGTATTGCTCGAAAATTATTTTCAGGAAAACCGTAATTGGAACGGCCATTATTAATCCGGGCACACCCCATAAAAATCCCCAAAACATGAGCATTATTAAAATGGTAACCACATTGATAGCGAAAGATTTTCCCATGAAAATGGGTTCAATAATACTGCCAAATAAAACCTGAACACCAGTTAAGAACAAAACAAAAAGAAACCATGTGCCTGTCGGGTCAAGTTCAACAAGTGCAAACAAAGCGGTTACAATAACCGAAACAACCGAACCAACCATTTGAACAAAATTGAACAAAAAAGCGATTAAGCCCCATAAAACAGGGAAATCAATCCCAAATATTAAACAAACCAATCCAATTCCGATACCTGTAAACAGACTGATAAAAAATTTAACGATAATGAATTTGATTAAATCACTTTCGATTTTCATAAAAACCCGTACTGATGAAAATTTTTGTTTCAGAATTGTTTGGTTCAGTAATTTCTGGAAATTGATGGATTCAGCAACCAAAAGAATGACAAAAAAGATTGTCATTAACGACATGGAAAGCGTATCGCCAAGAAAATCGATGGTAGATCCAAAGTTGCTGAATCTGTTGCTTTTTTTCAGATAATGCAAAATTACATTACCTCCTTCAACTCTCTGAATGCCAAAAATATTTTCAAGAGAAACTATCAGGTTTGTTAGTTTTACCTGCGCTTTGTTTAATAATTCACTATCGGCCGAAAGTATTTGTTTGCTGGTTAATTCAACAACTTCGCCGCCAATTATAATAACCCCTGCTATGATTAAAATAACAATCAGGATTCTTAAAAATTTTGGAATGTGGTGTTTTTTCATCCAGCGGATAAAAGGCAAAAACATTAGGGCGATAAACATCGATAAAATGAGGGGAATGAAAATAAACGACAAAATTTTCAAAATGTAAAAGACTACCGGAATTACGATAATCAGCAGTAAGGTATTTGTCGTTTTTGTGCTGTTCATCAAACCTCTTATTGAAGCGCCTGACGGGTATAAGTAATAAAATCGCGCTGCGATTTAATAACATTAACCGCGTGTAAAAGCAGGTTTTTTGTTTCTGAATTTATTTTGAAATATAGCAGTGAGTTACGGGTGTTGACCTCTTTATTTTTAATTCGTTTAATCTGGTTTTTCTCCAATTTCGACAGTACTTCAAAAATCTTTTCCCTGTCGGTAATCAAAGTTTCAATATTTTCGAATTTATTCTCTTTTACAGTGTGAAGCGCAAAATTAAAAAAGTTATCAACCTGAACCACCAACTTTAACAACTCGGCATTTTGTTCCGCGGTAAAGGGTTTATGATCGTTATCGGAATAATTAATTATCGGGTCGATTATAAAATGAACAGCGTGGGCCATTTCGCGTTTGTAATTCATCACCTGCACATAGAAGTGTGCAGTATCAACTTTGCCGCCTGTTAACGCTTCAACGGTTGAATAAACCTTTTCTTTATTTCTTTTTGACCTTCTCGAGAAGTCGATGCTTGCTTTTTCCGCCAGTTTCATTTTATTTCGGTCTTCATTCAGAAAACCTTCAATCCCGAGTGAAAAAACATAATTCGACGAAACAATTGCTTTAACCACCTGCTTCGAACTTTTGGTGATAATCACTTTACATCAATTAAATCTTCCTGTTCAGCCAGTGTTTTTTTATCGCGCGATTTAAACAGAATATGAGTCCTTACAACCATAAAAATGGCAATGGTGATAAATACAAAAATCAGGAATTTACCGCCCAGCGAAATTAAAAGGGCAATTGTTGCAGCTCCCGTAAATGCGATTATTGCCGTAAGAAACCAGCCTCCAATAACTGCCATTACCCCTGAAATACGAAAAACTGCGCTGTCACGATCCCACGCCCTGTCTGACAGGGAAGTTCCCATGGCTACCATAAAAGTTACATAAGTAGTTGACAGTGGTAATTTTAATGATGTTCCAAGTGCAATTAAAATACTGGCCACGACCAGGTTCACCGAAGCCCGGATTTTGTCGAATGCAGGCGGTTCAGGATCGTCGGTTACATAATTTGAAGGTTCAAACCTCGAATTGATGGTTTCCAGCAACGGAGCGGGAATAATTTTTTTTAGATTTTTATTGAAGCGGGAGGTTGACCTTACAATTACCCTTCCAAGTATCGAAGAGTTAAATTTTTCAGTTCCTTCGCTTTGTCTGCCTAAATTTACCTCAGTTTCTATAACAGCGCGGGCCTTTTTTGAAGTAATTAATGTTATAACCATCACTAATCCTGCAATCAACAGCATATATTCGGGCGTATCTACCTTGCCGGCCAATACTCCCATCGTAAAGCCGTCAGGATTGGCTGCACCTGCTCCTGCCCATGCCTTAAAAGAATTAAAACCGGCAAGGGGAACCCCGATAAAGTTCACCAAATCGTTTCCGGCAAAAGCCATGGCAAGTGCAAATGTTCCGACCAAAACAACAACTTTTAAAATCTTAACCCTGAAAAGCCAGTTTAAGATCTGCATAATAATTGTCCATCCAATAAAACTGGCAAGCATTACTTTAAGTGCATTGTGATTTACCCAGTCGCTTATGGTTTCACCGCCTGCCACTTTTATTTCGGCGAACGATGAATCGCTGATACCCTTGACCAGCATAAAATAGGTAATAGCTGTAATGGCCAGTCCTCCGTAAATTGCGCCAAAGTATTTCATTGGCCCCCTGTAATTAAAAGAGAAAATAAGCCGGGCAATATATTGAACAAACGCGCCAACAGTGAAAGCAATAGCCACCGATACCAAAATACCTGTTATAATGGCAAGCGCTTTTTCGGAATTTATGTACTGAGAAAGTTCCAAAAAAGCCGAACCTCCTGCCGTTTTTATTTTAACAACCGCAACGGCAACTGCTGCCCCCAACAATTCAAAAACAATTGAAACGGTTGTTGAGGTTGGCATGCCAAGCGAGTTGAAGGCATCAAGCATAATTACGTCGGTAATCATTACTGCCAGAAAAATGATCATGATTTCGGAAAAGAAAAACATTTCAGGATGAAAAATACCTTTTCGGGCAACTTCCATCATACCGTTTGAGAATGCAGCTCCAATTAAAACCCCCAGGGACGCCATGAAAAAAATGATCCATTTGGGTGCGGCTTTCGATCCAATAGCCGAATTTAAAAAGTTTACTGCATCGTTGGCAACACCAACAACCAAATCAGAAATTGCCAGTGCAAAAAGTACAACCACCACAATAATGTAAAAATTTTCCATTAATTCGGTTTATTAAATTTAAAGCGTCAAATATAAATGTTAAGTATTTATTAAAACTCATTATTAACATTAAAAAAACATTAATAATGGGTGAAATTACTGTTATTCAATGTATAACATTTATTTTCTAACTTTACGGCGCAAACAAAAATAATAATGAATAAACTTACTTCGCGCCAGGTAGTTGTTTTTCTTGCTTTAATTTTAACCTCAATTGTGGGTTTGGGATGGTATTATTTACTGATAACCGGGTTTAATTTTTTGTTTATGATAATTGGGCTGTTGCTGTTTTTTCTTATCGCCTTTTACATTATTCAGTTTGCCATTCACCGTTTTATCCTCGAAAAAATACGCCCCATTTACAAAATAATAGATTTTGTTCCCCGCAAACAAAAGGAGGAAAAGCTGAAATTTGCCCCTGGTTTTGTAGAACTTGCCGATGTGGAGCAGGATGTGGAAAACTGGGCGCAAAACCAGCGCCAGGAAATTGAGCGCCTGAAAGAACTTGAGCGTTACCGTAAAGATTTCGTTGGCAATGTTTCACACGAACTGAAAACCCCGATATTCAATATTCAGGGGTACATTCTTACCCTGCTTGAAGGCGGATTGGAAGATCCTACAATTAACAAGCTTTATCTTACCAGGACCGAAAAAAGTATCGACAGGATGATTTCGATAGTGGAAGACCTTGAATCAATCAATAAACTTGAAACCGGCGAATTAAAACCGCAATTCAGCGTTTTCGACATTGTAAAAATTGTTGAAGAAGTAATTGAAATGGAACAGCGCCTTTCGAAAGAACGCAAAATATGGCTTACCATTACCGATAAACCAGATAAACCGCTGATGGTTAAGGCGGACAGGAAACGTATTATTGAGGTGGTGACCAATCTGGTTGTAAATGCCATCAAATACGGGAAAAAGAACGGTTTTGTAAAAGTGGGTTTTTTCGATTTTAACGATAAAATTATGGTGGAAGTTTCGGATAACGGAATTGGTATTGACAAGAAAGATTTGCCTCGTGTTTTTGAAAGGTTTTACCGTGTTGATAAATCAAGGTCGCGCGAACAGGGCGGCACAGGGCTGGGGCTCTCAATTGTGAAACACATTATTGAAGCCCACAACCAAACCATCAATGTGCAAAGCGTGTTAAATGAAGGGACTACTTTTACGTTTACACTTGAAAAAGCCAAATAATAACCTAACTTTGAGCAATTTAAAAATTTAAATATGGAAGATACAATTTTTAAAATTTTGCTGGTTGACGATGAGGAAGATATTCTTGAATTTATAAGCTATAATCTTCAAAAAGAAGGGTACCGTGTTTTTACTGCCAAAAATGGAATTGAAGCTGTAAAATCTGCCGAAAAAAATATTCCGCATCTCGTCATTCTCGATGTGATGATGCCCGAGATGGATGGAATAGCCGCCTGCGAGGAAATGCGGAAAATTCCGGCGCTTGACAATACTGTTATCGCGTTTCTTACAGCACGCGGCGAAGATTATTCGCAAATTGCAGGTTTTGAGGCAGGAGCCGACGATTACATTACAAAACCGGTGCGTCCAAAAGTGTTGGTCAGCCGTGTGAAAGCTTTGCTGAAACGTACCGGCGAAACCACTGTGGCACAGGTTCCGGTAAATGAAAATACGGTAAATGTTGGCAATCTGGTTATTGATAAGGAGCGGTATCTGATAAGAATAAACAATGAAGAAATGATACTGCCGAGAAAAGAGTTTGAGCTTTTATCGCTTTTGGTTTCGAAACAGGGAAAAGTGTTTACCCGCGAAGAAATCTATCATTCGGTTTGGGGAGAAAATGTGGTGGTTGGAGATCGGACCATCGATGTGCATATCGGGCGCCTCCGCGACAAGCTGGGCGACGACGCGACCGCACCGCGCTACATCGCGACCGTCCGCGGAGTCGGCTACCGCGCCGCCCCGGCGAACGCGCCGGCCCAGCAGGACAGCCTCCACCGGTGAGC
>JBBIVS010000249.1:0-6005 GCA_037439605.1 Draconibacterium sp.
CGAATCGGAAAAAAGCAAAGCGGCGGCACTTGAAAAAGCTGCGAAATATGGGGTTAAAACAGTTAAATTTGGCAACTTAATGAATAATAACCAAGATTATGGAAACAAGTATTTTCATGGATCTGACAAAATTGCCCGAAACGGCTGATTTAGTGATTCCGTTGGGTAACACTTTTCCTCTTTGGAAAGAAATCAGTGATTTTGTTTTTCTAAAGTATCCGGCAGCCATTGAAGAATGGCATATTGCAGTAAAAAAATATGGCTGGGGTTTTCGGATAAAAGATAAAAAACGGGCAATCATTTATTTGTCGCCCCGGGAAGGATTTTTTCTGGTGTCAATGGTATTTGGGCAGAAAGCTACCGATCAGATAATAAATTCTAATATTTCGGCGGAAATTAAGGAAGAACTTAAAAATTCAAAAGTATATATGGAGGGCCGTGTAATACGGCTTGAAGTATATGATAATTCAATTCTCCATGATATAAAGAAACTTATAGAAATAAAAATAGCCAATTAATCAAGTAAACTGAAAACCTGCTATTTCAGATACTTCAAAACAAAATCCATTTTCGGTTTGTAAACTGGTTTTACCAAAACTGCTGAAATTCTGCATCAGGAGAATCCCCTGAAGTTGACAGGTGACTTTCCGTCAACTGCTAAATAACATTGCAACAATATTTGACAATGATACAGATCGCATAGGATTTTCAATGGTTGTGATATAGTAACAGTGAAAGAATTAAGGTTGCCTTTGCGCCATGTCGGGAATAAAAAAGAATCAAAAAAATATGCTCAGCAAAATCAATATTGAGCAGCTGCGTCCTATGCAGGAAAAGATGCAGTAAGCCATTCATTCATGTTCAGAAACGGGTATTTGATAAACACCGAGTTAAAACACGATTGCGCTTTTATTGCGGTTCAAACTCAAAAGGTAAACGAACTTTTACCGTTGGTTGTTACCAGCAAACTGAAGAATAAAAAGGTTCGGGTTTCTTTGATTTAGAAATTCTGTTAACCATACAGAATTGCTCACTAAAGTTGCTTGATTTTCAGGGTTGATTTTCTATATTTGCATCCTTTTAAAAAGCGGACAATAAATATTTAATCTAATTTATATTCATGAAAGGTTACAAAATTATCGTTCTTGCCAAACAGGTACCCGATACCCGGAATGTTGGCAAAGATGCAATGAAAGCCGATGGAACGGTGAACAGGGCTGCCCTTCCGGCCATTTTTAATCCCGAAGATTTGAATGCCCTCGAACAGGCGCTCCGGATAAAAGACAAATTCCCCGGGACAACAATTACCATTATTACAATGTGGCCGGGCCGTGCAGCCGAGATTATCCGTGAAGGGTTGTTCCGCGGCGCTGACGATGGAATTTTACTTACCGACCGTGCTTTTGCTGGATCGGATACCCTCGCCACTTCTTATGCATTGGGCCAAACCCTGAAAAAATATGGCAATTACGATATTATCATTGCAGGCCGCCAGGCCATTGACGGAGATACAGCACAGGTTGGCCCGCAGGTTGCCGAAAAACTGGGAATTCCGCAAATTACTTATGCTGAAGAAATTCAGGCCATCGAAAAAGGAAAAGTTACCGTAAAACGCCGTCTCGAACGTGGCGTTGAAGTGGTTAAATGCCCCATGCCCCTGGTAATTACCGTTAACAGTTCGGCGCCTGAATGCCGCGCACGCAACGCCAAACTGATAATGAAATACAAACATGCCAAAACAATTTCTGAAATGCAGGTAGCAAATGAAGATTATTTGCATTTGTATAACGACCGTCCTTACCTTAATATTAAGGAGTGGACTGTTCAGGATATTGAGGTTGACATGAATGAGCTTGGTTTAACCGGTTCTCCAACCAAGGTTAAAAAGGTGGAGAATGTTGTTCTTCAGGCAAAAGAGGCTAAAGTAATTACCTCTTCTGACCAGGATATTGACCAGTTGATGCGCGAATTAATTGAAAATCATACAATCGGATAATTGATAAAACATCAGACCATTATGAATAGTGTATTTGTTTATTGCGAAACAGAAGACGGGCAGGTTGCCGAGGTAAGTCAGGAATTGCTGACCAAAGGGCGCACGCTCGCTACCGAATTGAAATGTAATCTCGAAGCAATCGCTGTCGGGTATCAGCTTGATGGAATTGAAAAAGATATTTTACCTTACGGAGTTGATGTTTTACACATTGCCGATGACAAACGCCTCGCACCTTATACCACTTTACCGCAAACTTCAATCGTAGTGAAACTTTTTCAGGAGGAAAAACCTCAGATTGCACTGATGGGAGCCAGTTCTGTCGGGCGCGATTTGGGCCCTCGTGTTTCGTCGGCACTGCACAGTGGATTGACCGCTGATTGCACTTCGCTGGTAATTGGCGATCACGAAGACAAAAAGCTGGATAAAGTATATAAAAATTTGCTTTACCAGATTCGTCCTGCTTTTGGTGGCAATATTATCGCCACAATTATCAATCCTGATTGCCGTCCGCAAATGGCAACTGTTCGCGAAGGAGTGATGAAAAAAGAAATCCTCGATCCAAAGTATAAAGGTAAAATCAACAAACTCGATGTTTCGAAATATGTGAGCGATACCGATTTCGTTGTTGAACTGATTGAACGTCACATGGAAAAAAGCAAAGTCAACATCAAAGGTGCAGGAATCATTGTATCCGGTGGTTATGGTGTTGGTTCAAAGGAGAATTTCAACCTTCTTTTTGAATTGGCCGAAGTTTTAGGTGGCGAAGTTGGTGCTTCACGTGCAGCAGTTGATGCCGGTTACATTGAACATGAAAGACAAATAGGACAGACAGGAACAACCGTACGTCCGAAATTGTACATAGCCTGCGGGATTTCAGGACAAATACAGCACCGCGCCGGAATGGAAGAATCGGCACAGATCATCGCCATAAACACCGATCCGGAAGCGCCAATCAATTCGATTGCCGATTATGTAATCACGGGAGATGTGGCTGAAATTCTTCCAAAAATGATTAAATATTATAAAGCGAACACGAAATAACTCAAGTAAAATGGCTAATTTTTATACTGATAATAAAGACCTGAGATTCCATTTGACCCATCCGTTGATGGAAAAAATTGTCCGGCTGAAAGAACGGAATTTCGAAGAAAAGAAAAAATACGACTTTGCGCCGATGGATTACGAAGATGCTCTGGACAATTTCGATAAAGTGCTTGAAGTGGTAGGCGAAATTTGTGGCGATATTATTGCTCCAAATGCCGAAAGCATTGATGCAGAGGGGCCGCATGTTGTTGACAACCATGTGATTTATGCCCGCGGAACCGAGGAAAATATTGATGCGCTTCGAAAGGCCGGTTTAATGGGTATGTCGCTTCCACGGAGATTCGATGGCTTGAATTTCCCAATAGTGCCTTACATCATGGCTGCCGATATTGTTTCGCGCGCTGATGCCGGTTTTGTAAATATCTGGGGGCTTCAGGACTGTGCGGAAACCATCAATGAATTTGCTTCGGAAGAGCAAAAAGAAAAATATTTACCCCGCGTAAGTGCCGGTGAAACCATGGCAATGGACTTGACAGAACCCGATGCAGGCTCCGATCTGCAGGCTGTTCAATTAAAAGCCACCTGGAACGAAAAGAAGGGTACATGGTTGTTAAATGGCGTGAAACGATTTATTACCAACGGAGATGGCGACATTGCACTTGTTTTGGCCCGCTCGGAAGCCGGTACCAAAGACGGACGTGGCTTGTCGATGTTTATTTATGATAAACGCAATGGTGGGGTAAGCGTCCGCCGCATTGAGCATAAAATGGGCATCATTGGTTCTCCTACCTGCGAGCTTGTTTTTAAAGATGCTCCCGGCGAAATTGTTGGCGACCGAAAGTTAGGACTGATTAAATATGTGATGGCGCTGATGAATGGCGCACGTTTGGGAATTCATGCGCAATCGGTCGGTGTTTCCGAATCTGCATACCGCGAAGCGCTTGCTTATGCAAAGGAACGTGTTCAGTTCGGAAAGGCAATTATCCGCTTCCCAGCTGTTTACGAAATGATTACCACGATGAAAGCCAAACTCGATGCATCACGCACGCTGTTGTACGAAACAGCCCGTTTTGTTGATATGTATAAAACTTACGCGCATATTTCGGAAGAACGCGCCTTGGATAAAGACGAAAAAGCCGAAATGAAGAAATACCAGAAACTTGCCGATATTTTTACTCCGCTCGGAAAAGGTCTGGCAAGCGAATTCTGTAATCAGCTTGCTTATGATGCTGTTCAGATTCATGGTGGCTCGGGTTTTATGAAAGATTATCCGGTAGAACGGATTTACCGCGATGCACGTATCACTTCAATCTATGAAGGAACAACACAGTTACAGGTTGTTGCAGCCATTCGCGGGGTTACAACCGGGGGTTTTCTGGCCCAGATACGCGAATATGAATCGCAGAAAATCACACCGGAACTTGAATTCCTGCGCCGCACACTAATCATTCTAACCGATGATTTTGAGCAGGCAGTTAAAAAAGTGGTTGACAGTAACGACAATGAGTTTATCGATTTTCATGCACGTCGTTTGGTTGAAATGGCCGGATTCATTATAATGAGCTACCTCCTTGTTATCGACAGTAACCGCGACATATCGTACATTAAATCGGCAAAGGTGTTTATCAAACAAACAAAATCACTTGTGAAAGGCCATGCTGAGTTTATCCGCAGTTCAGTTGTTGAAGATCTCGCGGCCTATAAAATTGAGATGGAATAATTTCTCACAGATTGCTTATCTTCGATCGAATTTTTAAAGCTGTTTAATTTAATTTACAATGAAAATGAAGAAATATTTAGTTCTTATTTTAAGTTTGGCGGTATTTGCCTGTACTCAAAAGCAACCTGGTTTTAACATTAGTGTAAAACTTGAAGGCGCCGAAGGCAAAATACTGCTTGAAAAACGTGGGCCCGGAGCCTGGGTTCCGGTTGACACTGCTGATATAGTGGAAGGTGTTGCTGTTCTGGAAGGAGTGGTTGATTTTCCGGTTGATTATTATTTGTCAGTGTTGGGATAACGCGCTAAAACCATCGTATTTGTTGAAAATGCAAAAATGACGGTTACAGGTAACGTCGATTCTTTGCAGTTTGCCAAAGTTACCGGTTCGAAAACGCATGATGAGTATGCAGCATTAAACGAGCAAGTTAACAAAATAACTGAACAGTATATGGCGCTTTATCAGGAATCGAGGGCGGCAATTGCTGCAGGCGATACTGCAAAAGGACGTGAGTTGATGGATGAGGTGGAAAAAATGTACGAAAGCACAAACACGATGCGCGAAGAATTTGTTAAAAACAATCCGGCATCTTATGTAACACCTTACTTGTTGTCACAAATACAATACGGGAAAGAAGTTGATGAACTGGAAACAATGGTAAGTGTGCTCGACCCAAAACTCGATTCGGTTCCTGCAATCGTGCAAATCAAAGAGCAAATTATTAAGCTGAAAAAAGTTGCTGTTGGGCAAATTGCGCCCGATTTCACTCAAAACGACCCCAATGGAAATCCAATAAAATTCTCGGATATTTATTCGAAAAACGAATTGACTTTGCTCGATTTCTGGGCAGCCTGGTGCGGACCGTGCCGCGCTGAAAACCCCAATGTTGTTGCGGTTTTTAACGAATTTAAAACAAAAGGATTTACAGTATTTGGCGTTTCCCTCGATCGTGAAAGGGAAGCATGGTTAAAAGCCATCGCCGATGATAAACTTGCCTGGACACAGGTTTCTGATTTGGCCTATTGGCAAAACGAAGCCTCTCAAATGTATGCCATTCAATCTATTCCATCGAGTTTGCTGGTTGATAAAACCGGGTTGATTGTTGCCAAAAACAAACGTGGCGACGATTTGCGGAAATTCGTTGCTGAAAAATTAAAATAGGACCAGTTATTAAATCAAAAGAAGCCTTTCGCATGAAGGGCTTTTTTTACTGTATCCACCGCCAATTGATAACCAGTATTATTTTT
>JBBIVS010000250.1:0-5980 GCA_037439605.1 Draconibacterium sp.
CACAACCAGCCGGTTTTGCTGACCGGAACCAACCGCTGCTACATTAGCTCGCAAAACCACGGTTTTGCCGTGGCCACCGAAACGCTGCCCGACGACTGGGAACCGCTGTTCACCAATGTAAACGACAATACTAACGAAGGAATCAGGCACAAAACAAAGCCTTTCTTTTCAACACAGTTTCACCCCGAAGCTTCCAGCGGCCCCACCGACACTGAGTATTTGTTCGACGATTTTATTGAAAATATTGTAAAAAAATGATACAGACAGACATCAAAAAGGCAATTATCCTCGGTTCGGGGGCGCTGAAAATCGGCGAGGCCGGCGAGTTCGACTATTCCGGTTCGCAGGCGCTGAAAGCGTTGAAAGAAGAGGGTGTTGAGACTATCCTCATCAATCCAAACATTGCAACCATACAAACTTCGGTTGATATTGCCGATAAAATTTATTTCCTCCCTATAACGCCGTATTTTGTTGAAGAGGTAATAAAAAAAGAGAACCCACAGGGAATCCTGCTGGCGTTTGGCGGACAAACCGCACTCAACTGCGGTGTTGCGCTTTTCAGAAGCGGAGTGCTCGAAAAATACAATATTAAAGTGGTGGGAACCCCGGTTCAGTCGATTATTGAAACCGAAGATCGACAGTTTTTTGCTGAAATGTTGGCCGAAATAGGTGTAAAAACACCAAAAAGCATTGCGGCAGTGAACATGGAAGAAGCCCGGGCCGCGGCCAAAATAGTGGGGTTCCCGATTATTATCCGCGCAGCTTATACCTTGGGCGGACTTGGTTCTGGTTTCTGCGAAAACCAGGAAGAACTTGAAATACTCGCATCAAAGGCATTCTCTTATTCACCACAAATTTTGGTGGAAGAATCGATAAAAGGTTGGAAAGAAGTGGAATACGAAGTGGTACGCGACAGGTTCGACAACTGCATCACGGTTTGTAACATGGAAAACTTCGACCCACTTGGCATCCACACCGGCGAGAGCATCGTGGTGGCGCCATCGCAAACACTTTCGAACTCCGAATACCACAAACTGCGGGCAATTTCTATCAAAATCATCCGTCGCGTAGGCGTAGTCGGCGAATGTAACGTACAGTTTGCGCTCGATCCGAATTCAGAAGATTATCGCGTAATCGAAGTAAACGCCCGTTTGTCGCGTTCTTCTGCGCTGGCATCAAAAGCTACCGGCTATCCGCTGGCTTTTGTGGCTGCCAAACTCGGTTTGGGTTACGGTTTGCACGAACTGAAAAATTCGGTTACCAAAGTTACCACAGCGGCTTTTGAGCCGGCACTCGATTATTGCGTGGTAAAAATTCCGCGCTGGGATTTGAGCAAATTTGTTGGAGTTTCCAAAAACCTGGGCAGTTCGATGAAAAGTGTGGGAGAAATAATGGCCATTGGACGGAGTTTTGAAGAAGCCATCCAGAAAGGCATCAGGATGGTTGGCCTGGGCATGCACGGGTTTGTTGCCAACAAGGAAGAAATCAGTATCGAAGCCATTGACGAAGAATTGACCAAACCGACCGACCGCCGGATTTTTGCCATCACTGAAGCCTTCAACAAAAACTATTCGATTGACGAAATTTACAGTAAAACAAAAATCGACCGCTGGTTTTTGCAGAAGCTTAAAAATATTATCGATTTACGCGATGAACTCGAACAGTTTGAATCTCTCGAAAAACTTCCCGTTGAACTGCTGAAAGCGGTGAAACAGGCTGGATTCTCAGATTTCCAGATTGCACGACTGGTGCTGAAAAGCAAAAATAAAAATATCAACGACGATTTGATTAAGGTGAGAAATCACCGGAAAGCTGCGGGAATCCTGCCTTCGGTAAAACAAATCGACACGCTGGCAGGTGAATATCCCGCACAAACCAATTACCTGTACCTCACTTACAACGGCAACGAACACGACATAGGTTTCAACAACGACGACAAATCGGTTATTGTGCTTGGCTCGGGCGCTTACCGGATTGGCAGTTCGGTGGAATTTGACTGGTGCAGCGTGAACTCGGTGAACACCATTCACGAACAGGGCTACCGGTCGATAATGATAAATTACAACCCCGAAACCGTTAGTACCGACTACGATACCTGCGACAGGCTCTATTTCGACGAGCTGACTTTTGAGCGGGTGATGGACATCATCGACCTCGAAAACCCGCACGGCGTGGTGGTTTCGATGGGAGGCCAGATTCCGAACAACCTCGCCATGAAACTGCACCGGATGAATGCGCCAATTCTGGGGACTTCGCCTATTAAAATTGACAATGCCGAAGACCGTGATAAATTTTCGTCGCTGCTCGACGAACTGAAAATCGACCAGCCCCGCTGGGCCAAATTAACATCGGTGGATGATATTCACCAGTTTGCCGCAAAAGTCGGGTTCCCGCTGCTAATCCGTCCGTCGTACGTACTTTCGGGCGCAGCCATGAACGTGGTTTCGAACCCCGACCAGTTGGAACATTTTCTGGAAATGGCCGCCAATGTTTCGAAAGAACACCCGGTGGTGGTGAGCGAATTTATTGAGGAAGCCAAAGAAATTGAAATTGACGCCGTGGCCAACAAAGGAGAAATGATTGCTTACGCAATCTCAGAACACGTTGAATTTGCCGGTGTTCACTCGGGTGATGCCACCATCGTTTTCCCTCCGCAGAAACTATACATCGAAACAATACGCCGAATTAAGAAAATTGCCCGGCAGCTGGCCAAAGGGCTGGAGATTACAGGGCCTTTCAATATTCAGTTCCTGGCAAAAGACAACGATATTAAAGTGATTGAGTGTAACCTCCGTGCATCGCGCAGTTTCCCGTTTGTTTCAAAAGTAATGAAACTGAACTTCATAGAAATTGCAACCAAGGTAATGCTTGGGATTGACGTTCCGAAACCCGATAAATCGCTTTTCGAATTGGATTATGTAGGGGTAAAAGCGCCACAGTTTTCGTTTGCCCGCTTGCTGAATGCCGACCCGGTTTTGGGAGTTGACATGGCATCAACCGGCGAAGTGGCCTGTATTGGCGAAAACTATTACGAAGCCATTCTGAAAGCCATGCTTTCGGTGGGCTACCGTTTGCCGGTGAAAAATGTACTGATTTCCTCCGGCCCGTCGCGCGGAAAAATTGAATTGCTGAATAGCGCCAAAATGCTGAAAGAAAGAGGTATCAATATATTTGCCACCGAAGGAACCCACCGTTTCTTCCATGAAAACGGCGTTGAAAACACGCTGCTGCACTGGCCCGACGAAAGTGACCGTTCGCCCAACACCATCGATTTTATCAAGGAAAAGAAAGTCGATTTGGTTATCAACATCCCGAAAAACCTGACGAACAGGGAGTTGAAAAACGGCTACCACATTCGCCGCAGCGCCATCGATTACAATATTCCACTCATTACCAATTCGCGGGTGGCCAGCGCGTTTATTTACGCCATTTGCCGTTACGAAATTGAAGACCTGAGCATTAAAGCCTGGAACGAATACAAATAGATTCAGCCGTATTAAATCAAAGTACGCTGCATTTTAATGGGCGTACTTTGATTCCATTTTCTGTTTTTGTCAATCTCAACAAATTTTATAACAGTCAGATTTTAAAAATATCGCTGGCATCAAACCTTGATGTAAGCCTGAATTCAAATCGATGTTTGAGGTGTAACATTGACTGAAGTGCAATTTCAGGTGTATTGTTTTCTTTCGAAAGGTGACTAAGAAAAACACATCTCAGGTTGTCGCCTGAATGGTTTTGAAGCAACTCGAAAGCCTGGAAATTCGAAAGATGGCCGACCTCCGAAGCTACTCTTCTTTTTAAAAACCATGGATAACTGCCTTCCCAAAGCATTTTTTCATCGTAATTCGATTCAAGAAAAAGCGCATCACACTGATTAAGTTGTTGTTTCACATTTTCGCAGGGCTCGCCAATATCGGTAAATACGCCAACACTTTTTTCGTGATACTGAACCCTGAAAGAACAAGGTTCGGAAGCATCGTGACTTTTTAAAAAACTGTGAACTTTAAATTCGTCAACTTCAATTTTGTCTCCAGGATTAAAAAACTTTGGTACATCGGGGCGTTGATTTTTATAGGCACTGTAATAAGTGCGGGGAGTAATATAAACAGGCACATGCATCTTTTTCCCAAAAACACGGGCTCCCGACAGATGGTCGCTGTGTTCGTGGGTAATAAAAACAGCTTTAATTTTAGATGGTTGCAATTTGCGTTCCTTCATTCGCTGAACAATCTGTTTGCACGAAATTCCGGCATCAATAAGCACTGCATCTTTTTCATTGCCAATGTAATAGCAATTACCGTTACTCCCCGAAGCGATGGCACAAATTTCAAGCATTCTTTCTAATTTTTCAGGGATGAAAATAGTCAAAAATAACTCGAACCATCCCAGCAGTGGGTACAAACTTTTTCTTTGGGTAACCCGATTGCTTCAGTTAAATCGCTTAATTTTTGAAACTTCAGTGATGTCAGTCCCAGGTTTTTCCTGATTCTCTCAACCATGTTTTTGTATTCTTCCGAATCGGGATATGAATATTTTGTCAAATCTACATCCTCGGTACCTTCAAGTTGATTGATTGCTGTCCGGGTAGCCAGTTCCAGCGTTTTTTTCGATCTCGAAAAATTCAGAAATTCGCAGGCGTAAGTTAATGGCGGACACGCAATCCGCATGTGTACTTCCTCGATTCCCTCGTTATATAAATCGCGGGTGTTGTCTTTTAACTGGGTGCCCCGCACAATTGAATCATCGAGAAAAATTCCCCGTTTCCCTTTAATCAGCGCCGGATTTGGAATAAGTTTCATTTTTGCCACCAAGTCGCGGGTTAGCTGATTTTGCGGCATAAAACTACGCGGCCATGTTGGTGTGTATTTTGCATAAGGCCGCATATACGGAATCCTGGCTTCGTTGCTGTAACCAATGGCATGTCCAATTCCCGAATCAGGAATTCCGGCAACAAAATCGGCATCTACATTATCGTATTTTGCCAGTGCTGCACCACAACGGTAACGGGCTTCTTCAACATTGATTCCCTCGTAATACGATGGCGGATATCCGTAATAAACCCAAAGAAATGCACAAACCTGCATTTTTTCGTTGGGCTTGCGAATCTGTTCGTATCCTTCGGCGGTAATTCTTACAATTTCGCCGGGCCCGAGAAATTTTTCAATTTCAAAATTGAGATTGGCAAACGAACAGGTTTCGGACGCAACTGCAAAACCATGACTGTTCTTTCCAATAATTACGGGTGTGCGGCCCAGTTTATCGCGGGCGGCAATTATCATTTTTTCGGTAAGGATTAATATTGAAGACGAACCCTTTATTTTATCGAAAACATTTTCAATTCCTGAAATAAAATCATCACCATCGGCAATTAACTTTGCAATCAATTCAGTAGGGTTTACGCTTCCCTGACTGGTTTCCGAAAAAGTTTTGTGGTTTTTCAACAATTCATCTTCCAGTTCATCGGCATTTACAATTTTACTGACGGTACAAATGGCGAATTTACCCAAATGGGTGTTGGCTACAATGGGTTGTGCCTCGGTGTCGCTGATTACTCCAATGCCCGATTTGCCCTTGAATTTTGGAATATCGTTCTCAAACTTTGTTCTAAAATAGCCGTCCTCCAGACTGTGAATGGCTCTTTGAAATCCTTCTACAACATTATAAAATGCCAGGCCTGCGCGTTTTGTCCCTAAATGTGAATGATAATCAGTTCCATAGAAAACAGGAGCAACACAATCGTTTTTTGAAATGCAGCCAAAGAATCCGCTCATAAAATTTCTGGTTTTAGATTGATTTTTAAAACCGAAAAATATTGGTTTTTCAACTGAAAAAAGGAAATACAGTCAATTGTTTTTTAACAAACTGCCAACAAAAATAAATTTTCATTGATGAATTTTATGGTAATTCGGCTCTGTTTAACCCAAATATTAAAGCCAAATACAGAAAGTGTAGATTTCGAACGACATTTTACTGACAT
>JBBIVS010000251.1:0-5955 GCA_037439605.1 Draconibacterium sp.
AGCTCAGTTGGTTCAGTGAATCCCGATTATATCGGGAGGGTCGGGGGTTCGAATCTCTCATCGCCCACAAAAAAGACAACATTTCGTTGTCTTTTTTCATTTAATTTAACTCCGAACAGATTTTAATTTGCATTGTTAATCATTAAAATGAAAGAACAAAATCCGATAATTCTTTTTGATGGCGTTTGCAATCTGTGTAATGGTTCAGTTAATTTTTTACTGAAGCACGACCTTAAAAAGCAATTCAGGTTTGCGGCGATTCAATCAGAAGCTGCACAATTGCTTTTTCGAAAATTTCAAATTCCAGCTGATATTGATTCTGTGATTTTAATCAAATCAAACCAGGTATATTTTGAGTCGGATGCAGCCATTGAAATTGCCCGAATGCTTCATTTCCCCTGGAAAATGGGAGTTATTTTCAGAATTGTTCCAAAAAAAATGAGGGATTATATTTACCGGTGGATTGCAAGAAACCGTTATCAGTGGCTTGGGAAACGTGATAACTGCAGAATTCCTGATGCCTCGGAAAAAGAGTCATTCATTTTATGATATCATCCTGAAAACCTGTTGTTAAACAAATTTTCTGAAGCATTTGGTTATGCAAATAATGCTTAGTTTTACGCAATCAAAATTATTAAATCAAAGTAATTAAATATTTGTTTTTTATTTTAATGACATACACACCAAAAGGACGCAACGGATGTGCAAGAAACAAAAAACCGCAAGGATTGCAATGTATATGCTGTTAATCCTGTTTTTTCTTTATTTGACAATTTATTTTGGAACAAGGATATTTTAGCCAAATTTTTATAAATCAAAAAAGTCATCCAGTTCGCGCCGGTCTTTTTTTGTTGGACGGCCGGTGCCGGGGTCACGGGTAATCCAGCGCATATTTTTTTGCATTTCCTGCAATTCGAGTTCTTCGGGCGGTGTAATATCTTCAATAAAATCCTCTGTCAATTTTGCCGACATTCGTTTTTCAGCCAATCCCAGAACTTTAAAAGTGCGGACAATTGGCGGTTTCCTGACTTTTATGATTTCATTTAAATGCACAGCCCGAGAAGGTTTTACCGGTAAGTTACCGATTGAAATATGACCTTTCCGGCAAGCTTCGGTGGCCTGGCTGCGGGTTTTATAAATCCTTACCGTCCACAACCATTTATCGATACGCACTTCTCCGGCCATTTTCTATTTTTTATTGAAGAAATTCATGGTTCGTTCGGTACCAATGGTGCCAAAACTTTGAATGATTTCAATGCAAGTATCAATTTTTGCCGGCAATTCTTTTTCTTCTTCTTTGGTCCATTCGCCTAATACATAATCAACCTGAAATCCTTTATGAAAGTTATCGCCAATTCCAAATCTTAAGCGGGCGTAATCGTTCCGGCCAAGTACCTGGTTGATGTTTTCAAGCCCGTTGTGGCCACCTGAACCCCCTTTGGCCCGCAAACGGACGGTACCGAAGGGCAACGCCAAATCATCAACCAGAACCAGCAGGTTTGAAATTTCAATATCTTCTTTTTGCAACCAATACGCTACTGCCCTGCCGCTTAAATTCACATAAGTTGTGGGTTTAAGCAAAAGAAAATTGCGGGCTTTGAATTTATACTCCGCCACAAAGCCATAACGCTTGTCGTTAAAACTAATATTGGACGCTCCGGCAAGAGCATCCAATATTTGAAAACCAATATTATGGCGGGTATTTTTGTATTCTGCCCCTATATTACCGAGACCGGCAATTAAGTACTTCACAGAATTTTGTTTTAGAGTTTATTCGTTTGCTGTTTCTTCAGTTGCAGTTTCTTCAACTTTTTCTTCTTCTTCAGCAACTGCACCAGTAGCTGATTTCGCAGCTCTTGTAACTGTTACGGCAACAACAACATTCGATTTTTTGTCGAGAATTTCGATGTCTTTCAGCGAGATATCGCCAACTTTAATACTTTGTCCAATTCCTAATTTTGTAACATCGATTTCAATTGAATCGGGAAGGTCTTTTGCCAAACCCTTCACTTTCAGGAGTCGCAGATTGGTTTTTAATTTACCCCCCGCTTTGATACCTCTGGCCGAACCAACAATTTTAACCGGTAAATCGATTTTGATTTTTTTGTTTTCTTCAATTTTCAGAAAATCAACATGAAGAGCCTGTTCTTCAACAGCATGCCATTGAATATCCTGCATGACTGCCGGATACACAGTTCCTTCAATATCGAGTTCAACTAAGTAAACATCGGGAGTGTAAACCAAGTTTCTTAATTCACTGAATGGCACCGAAAAATGGATAGGTTCTCCTGCGCCATACAAAACCGAAGGCACAAGTTCTTGCGAGCGAAGCAATTTGGCTTCTTTTTTACCAAGGGAGTTTCTTTTTTGCCCTTTTACCACTAATTTTTTCATTTTTATTTTTTTACGTTAACAATTATGGTACTCAGTCCATCCCGATATTATCGGGACTAACAGCATGCATAAGTAACAATGCGACTGCCTTTGGAAAAAGCGGTGCAAATATATAAATTACTTGTAATAAAGCGAACTTATCGATTGATTTTTATAAACTCTTTTAATTGCTTGTGCAAATGCATCGGCAACTGTAATGTATTTTATTTTGTCGCTTTTAGGTTTGTTGTTTTGTATTGAGTCGGTAAAATATACGGCTTCAAGTTCCGATTTTTCAATACGTTCAATTGCCGGACCCGAGAGAACGCCGTGAGCAGCAAATGCCCGAATACTTCTGGCGCCCACATTTTTCATCAGCTTGGCTGCTTTTGTTATTGTTCCGGCAGTGTCAATCATGTCGTCAACAATAATTACATCTTTTCCAACCACGTCGCCAATAACTGTCATGCTTCCCACTTCGTTTGCCTTGGCTCGGGTTTTATGACAGATAACCATATCGGTTTCCAACATTTTTGAGTAGGTGTTTGCCCTTTTTGTGCCACCAACATCGGGCGAGGCAATAACAATGTTTTCAAGGCCAAGGCTATCAATAAACGGGACA
Source organism: Draconibacterium sp. (assembly GCA_037439605.1). GTDB lineage: Bacteria > Bacteroidota > Bacteroidia > Bacteroidales > Prolixibacteraceae > Draconibacterium. Next base: position 2,996 of record JBBIVS010000251.1, read on the forward strand.
AAAAGCGCCGATGCATACAGATGGTCAACAGGCACATTGAAAAATCCCTGAATCTGATCGGCATGTAAATCCATGGTAATTACCCTGTCAACACCGGCAGCCGACAATAAATCGGCAACCAGTTTTGCGCCTATCGACACACGGGGCTTATCTTTCCTGTCCTGGCGGGCGTATCCAAAATACGGAATAACGGCAATAACCTTGTATGCACTTGCACGTTTGGCTGCATCAATCATTAACAGCAACTCAAGCAAATTATCGGCAGGAGGGGGTGTTGACTGGACAATAAATACATGCGAACCGCGAATAGTTTCTTCGTAACATGGCTCAAATTCGCCATCAGCAAAAACCGGACAGGATGACTTGCCGAGGTCAACATCTAAACTGTCGCAAATTTTTTCGGATAATTGTTGGGTAGCCCTGCAGCCGAAAATTTTCAATGATTTGTGATTATTGGCCATTTTGTTAGTTTTTTTCGATTCTGAAATCATGACAAAGTTAACAACTTTCGGTTTTAAATTGTTTTTGATTGATGGTTTTGATGATACATTTTATGTCTCACTGGCTAATGTTCGCCGGCATTTACTGTTTCAATAAAATCAAGTATTTCGGCTGTTCCCTGGCCGGATTCTGCCGATGAAACATAATAACCGGGCATTGTTTCCCATGTTTCAAACATTTTTTCCTCGTAGTTTTTCAGGTTGTTTTCAAGTTCCGAAGGTTTTAGTTTATCAATTTTAGTAAAAATAATTACAAACGGAACCTGGCTGATACCTAACCACTCCATAAAATCGAGATCGGGCTTTTGCGGTTCGTGGCGCGAATCGACCAAAACAAATACACAATACAGGTTTTCGCGTTGCAAAATATACCTTTTAATGAATTGCTCCCATTTTAACCGCTCTTTTTTTGGAACTTCGGCATAACCATAACCTGGCAAATCGACCAGATACCATTCATTGTTTATCAGGTAATGATTAATAAGTCGCGTTTTCCCCGGTTTCCCGGAAGTTTTGGCCAGCGATTTTTTATTGGTTAGTTTATTGATTAACGACGATTTACCAACATTCGACCGGCCAATAAAAGCATATTCAGGCTTGTTTGGGGCCGGGCACTTTTTAACATCGGTATTACTGACAACAAAACAGGCTTCTTTTATTTCCATTCCGGAAGATTAAATGTAATTTTTTAGCTATAAATTCAGTTCTGTTTTTATGATTGACCAGTTTTCTAAATCTATTTCTTCAGGTCTTTAATGATTCTTTTTAACCTGTTTATTTCAAAATTGCTTAAAATAAAACTTGTTACAAATCCAATCCATAAAACTAAGTTTCCATATTGAATGTGTTGAAGTTTTAAAAGTGCTCCGACCATAATTAAAAATGCTGAAATACCTATAAGTAAATTCATTAGTTTGTCAATCTGCTGATTATTCATTTTTCCAAGCTTTTAACAGGTTAAATATCTTTGTTAATTCTCTGTATTATTAAATAAAAACTTCAAGCAGTTTGACTGCTCCGTTTTGCGGAATGAGTTTCAAAAATTCAATATTTGCCGGTATCAAAATTGTTTCACCCTTGCTGACTTTTTCAGTTCCATCCTCTGTTTCAACCTCATAATTACCTTCCAATGTTATATAAATTACAAACGAATCGAGCTGATTGTAGTCTTTTTCTATTACCCGGTCGAATTCGAGGATATTGGTTGTAAAATATTTACAGCTAACAATTTCTGTTGATTTATTTAGCTCAGCATTGTATTTTGTTTTATAATCATCGAGATACGAAAAATCAATGGCATCCAAAGCTAAATCGGTATGCAGTTCGCGAAAATTTCCTTTGTCATCCTTCCGGTTGTAGTCGAAAATGCGGTAGGTAACATCCGAAGTCTGCTGAATTTCGGCTACCAGGGATCCCTTCCCAATGGCATGAACACGGCCGGCAGGAATAAAAAACACGTCCCCAACTTTTGCTTCATCATATTTGAGCAAATCAGTCAAATTGCCGTTTTCAAGATATTCGAGGTATTTTTCACGATCAACTGGCTGATTGAACCCTGAATTAATCAGCGCTCCCTCAGCAACATCGACAACATACCACATTTCGGTCTTCCCGAAAGCGTTGTGTCGCTCTTTAGATAAATCATCGTTGGGATGAACCTGAATTGAAAGATCGTCCTGTGCATCGATAAACTTAATAAGCAGTGGAAATTCGGTTCCAAATTGATCGTAAACTTTGTCGCCTACCAAATCGCCCATATAAATTTCGATGAGTTCGTTCAGGTCGTTTCCTTTCAGGAATCCGTTGGCAACCACCGATATATTTCCTTCCACTCCAGAAATATCCCAGCTTTCGCCGCAATTTTTTGTGCTGTATTTTTTCCCGAGTAATCTTTTCAGCCGGTTACCACCCCAGATTTTTTCGAGGCAAATGGGTTCGAATTTTAATGGATATAATTGATTATTTATCATTTCAACCTGTTTTTTATATGTTTAATCTTGTATTTTTACTTGTGCAAAAGTAAGTTTTCTGATTGGCAATTTTGGCCATTTAAAGTTAAAAACCTGAAATAAATCATTTAAATCAGAACGAAGATGTTGGTAATTGGAGTAGCCGGGGGCACCGGATCGGGAAAAACAACTGTGGTACGAAAAATTCAGCAACAGTTTCCAAAAGGCGAGGTGAATGTGCTTTCTCACGACTCGTACTACCGCGACAATAAGGATTTAAGCCTGGAAGAAAGAAGGAAAAAGAACTTTGACCATCCTGATGCAATTGAATTCGACTTGATGATTGACCACGTAAAAAAACTGAAAAGCGGAATTTCAATTCAGGAGCCTGTTTATTCATTTATTACATGTACCCGTGAAGTAAAAACCAAGTTGATAGTACCTCGCGAAGTGCTGATTATTGAGGGTATTCTGTGTTTAACCAACCCCGAATTACGTGATTTAATGGATA
>JBBIVS010000252.1:0-5883 GCA_037439605.1 Draconibacterium sp.
CTCCAGAAAATCGGCTTCACCAACAATGGTTCTTACAATGTTTCGTACATCGCGTGTTGGACTGACAAACGCGCAAAGACAAATTACACCCGAATTAATTAAAAGCTTTGCAATTTCGGCAATGCGACGAATGTTTTCCATGCGGTCTTCAGGCGAAAATCCCAGGTTATTGTTGATTCCTGTCCTGATATTATCTCCATCTAAAACCTGTGTTACATGTCCCCGTTCAAAAAGATTTCTTTCCAACGCTGATGCGAGTGTGGTTTTACCCGAACCCGAAAGTCCTGTAAACCAAATTACTTTTGCTTTTTGGCTCAACTTTTTTTCTTTCTCCTCACGAGATACGATTTGGTCAAAAACCGGATAAATGTGTTTGTTTTCTGCTTTCATTATTTGAACTGTTTACAATGGCTATTCAACAATAAACCACGGATTTAAAAGGTTTTCCTTGTTATAAATCAGAGGTTCGTTATTTTCAAATTGAACGATTTCTTTCCCTGCAAATTTTACAATCGCATGACCTGCGGCGGTATCCCACTCCATGGTTGGCGCCAAACGGGGATAAATATCGGCAATTCCCTCGGCAACCATACAAATTTTCAGGGCGCTTCCTTTCGATTTCATTTCAACTGGTTTTCCTTTTTTATCAAGCGATTGAATGTATCTTTCAGTCTCCGGGTTCATGTGCGATTTGCTTCCTGCCACTACAAAATTTTCTTTTATTAAAATTGATGGCAATTGCTGAATCTCTTTAAATGGCCTGTTTTCATTTTCTGCAATTGTCTTAAAAGAACCTTTGTTGTTTCCCCAGTACAATTCTTTGGTTACCGGTACATAAACAACTCCGGCAATGGGCGAATTGCCTTCGATAAGCGCAATGTTCACCGTAAATTCATCGTTGCGTTTTACAAATTCCTTTGTTCCATCCAACGGATCGACCAGCCAGAATAACTTCCAGTTTTTTCTTTCATTGTAAGGAATCGTTTTACCTTCTTCGCTTAAAACCGGAATTTCTGTTACGCCTAAAACTTCGGCAATTACATGATGTGCGCGCTTGTCGGCAATGGTTAGCGGAGAGTTATCGGATTTAAATTCAACACCAAAATCGAAATTATAATACACATCAAGTATCTCTTTTCCGGCTTTGATAGCTGCTTTAATCCCTACCTCGGTCAATGCGGAAATATCTGATTTTTTGGACATCTTTTTGTTTCGGTTTAATTTTTACCTTGACTGAAGTATCCCAAAATATCTTCGTAAACAAGGCTGATATAGTACAAACCACCAATCTGCGCACTACCAAAACTTGTTGTGTAGTAGTTATTTAAAATATTCGATCCGCCAATTTTAATGGTTGTTTTTACAGGTGCGAGTTTGTAAGAAACATGCGCATCGAGGTTGGCAGTGGCAGGTATTGGTCCGGCTCCAAAACCTCCCTCCCAAACAAAACTGCTTTGCCAGTGAAAATTAATATTGAATCCAACGTTTGGCAGAATAGCATGGTGCCCCACCGACAGGTTGGCGCGGTATTCAGGGGTGTTATAGCGGGCTTCCACTCCGGGCGCATCAATGTGTTCAAGTAATTTATTGTAAGCAACATTGCTTCGGATTAATATTCCGATTGGCGTCATATAATCAATCCCCAATGCCCATCCGAGTGAAGAAACCGGCTCGTCGGTGGTGAAATAGGTTTGATAATACTGATCTTTTTCGGTACCGGCATCTGCCGCCAACTGGGCCACAAGCTGAACTGCCTCAAACCCTTTGTATTTGTTGTAATAACCATACGCATCGAGAAAAAGCTTTTTGCCCAAAAACAGCCCTTTGTAACCCAATTCGGAGGAAGTAACTTTTTCGGGTTTTAATCCGGGCAATGTTATCGGGCCATTTTCGATTATTGGTTTATCTGTTACAGGATTTCTTCCCGACATTGGATAAATCGGTATTGTATAAAAACCGTACTTGTCTTTTACTTCAGGCATTCCGCCAATGGTTCTGAAAATACCGGCGTTGATGTCAACCCACTGATCGGAAGTTGAAGGGAAACGGTAAGCGGTTTGAAGTGTTCCCCTGAGGCTGTGCTCCTTTTTTTTATCGAGAAAAAAGACCATTGAAAACCGCGGGGTGTATTGTGCTTCGAAATAATTGTTTTTATCGAACCTGAAAGCGCCGGTTATTCTTAACCGATCGTCAATCAGATTTTTATTTATCTGTATAAATGTTCCAAACTGACTGATATTGATAGGATTTCCCGGCTCGTCGAAAAACACGGTGCCGTTACTGTTAATGGAATAAAACCGTTGCGACATGCCAACCTGCATTTCCATAAACTGTATCATATCCGTAAAATCATACATCCCCTCTATTTGCGCCATTTTACTTTGGTCAAAAACCTGGGCGCCACCATCGGACACCGATTTTGAAGTAATAGAATTTAACTTATCATCAAAGTCAGGCGTTCCGGCAACCGGAAATGCCGGTTTAGAACTGTCGAAAACTGTGCCTGTAACCGGATCCCTGTTATCGGAAACCAAACGTGCAAATTCGTGTGCACCCCTCATATCGCCAGTAATCAGCGCAGTTTGGGTGTATGCTGCCAAAAAATCGGTAAACCAGCTTTCCGAGGGTTTCCATGATTCGTTCAGGCGTAGCGCTGCACCGCCAATATCATACGAAGGTCCAGAGTTTTCGGTAACTCCCCAGGCCCGTATGTAATAATTGGGATTATTCAGTTCAAGTTTTGCCGTGGTGATATTAAAATTACGCGCGGCAAACCGGTTCTGGGCGGTGTAAACACTGCTACCCTGTGCATAATTTGCCTGTAAAATCGATTGGGTACGTTCGTTTATAAAGTAGTGAACAGAACCCCCCAACCGCTTGGTTTCAGTTTTATCGTCGGCTAAATCATTTTCATTCCATCCCGACCGTGTTACAAGTTGATCGGGAAAATAACGAATGGCATTATTATAAAGCGCTTCGTATTCAGGTGTTCCCTGCTCGATTCCCTGCGCATTGGCAATACCGTTTATCACACGTGGGCCAACATCTTTGAGGTTAACCGAAACAAGTGTTTCATCGCCGTACGTATTTACACCATCATATCCGGGATTTGTCATTCTTGTCAGCGAAGGATTTTCCAAATCACTCCGGTCCCTTGTATCGGAAGCTTGCCAGTCGGTTGCCCTCAAATATGATCCTGTGATTTTAATTGCCACCCGTTTACTGAATGCTTTTGCAAATCGCAAATTTACATCGTACATTGGCGTTGGACTATCAATAGCTTCGGAACCAATATTCATCACCCCCGACTGAACCGAAACCGAAAGTCCCTGATAACGAAAAGGATCCTTACTTTCCATTACCAAAGTCCCGTTCATTCCACCAGGCCCAAACAAAGCCGACGAGGCGCCAACAACCATTTCCAGGTTTGCAATGTCAAGCTGCGATAATCCAAAAATATTTCCCGCAGCAAAACTTAATCCGGGCGATACATTTTCAACACCATCAACCACCTGGTTCATCCGGTAATTGGTATAATCGTTAAAACCCCTTGTATTCGGCAAACGAAATGTGAGGCCATGCACGTTCATATCGACTCCTTTTAACTGGTACAAACCATCGTAAAAGTTGGCCGCCGAAACAAGTTTCAAATCGCGCAAATTCATTTTTTCAACACTCACCGCCGACTGTAAAATGCTTTCTTCGATTCGACTTGAGGAAACCACAACTTCCTGCCCCAGTAAAAACTGTTCTTTTATTTTGATGTCGAGAACTGTTCTTTCATCTTTTACTTCAACCTCAGTTGGTTCATAGCCTACATAAGAAATATGAATAAAAAAAGGGGGTTTTACCTGCGTTTTCAACACAAAAGTGCCGTCGTTCCCGGTAACTGTTCCATAAACGTTATCTTTTACAACAACATGAACCCCAATCATGGATTCCCCTGATTTGGAATCGGTAATTTTCCCGTTTATCGTGTAACTGGGTTGTGAGAAAACTGTGTTAAAGAATAAAATGAAAAACAAAAAGGGCAATACAAAAGTTAAGGTTTTCATATTTATTCATTAATTAAAGAGTGAAAGGTATCAAATATATATAAATGAAAAACTTTTTTGATTTGAGGCGCATTCAAATTTGAAAAAATAATGGTTATGTATGTAGTTTTGACTCACTATTAAATGAAAATGAATAGTTTTATGGCTCTGTATAAAAATTCTAACGAATGATGAAAGTTGCTGTCACCGGTGCGAGTGGGCATATTGGCAACTGCCTGGTGCGTAAACTACTTAAAAGAGGAGACTATGTAAAAGTTTTGGTACACAATTTTAAAAACGATTTGGCCAAAATGGATGTTGAAATAATTCATGGAAATCTGCTCGAAGTTGAATCATTAAAAAAACTTTGCGAAGGAGTTGATGTTGTTTTTCACCTGGCTGCAATAATTGCATTGGACAACCGGCACCCCAAACATGTGTATGCAGTGAATATCACCGGTACAAAAAATATCATTGAAGCTTCAAAATCATCAGGAGTTAAAAAGCTTATCCACTTCAGCAGCATCGATGCATTTCAATTTATATCTTCAGAAGCATTTATGGATGAAAGCAAGCCGCTGATTGAATCTGAAAAATCAATTTATGCATTCACAAAAGCTGAAGGTGAACGTTTGGTAATAAAGGCGGTGAAGGAAGGTTTTGATGCGGTAATCTTAAGTCCGACTGCGGTAATTGGCCCTTTCGATTACCGGGGCTCATTTTTGGGCTCGGCGCTAATCAAAATTTATCAAAATAAAATACCGATGTTGGTTTCGGGCGGTTACGATTGGGTTGATGTACGCGATGTTGCAGCGGCTGCAATTCAGGCGGTTGATTCGGGAAGAAAAGGTGAGAAATATATTCTTTCGGGCAGTTTTTGCAGTTTACTGGAACTTTCGGAAATAATTGGAAGAATATCAGGGAAAAAAACTCCAAAACTACTGGCTCCGGTTTCCCTCGCCAAACTGGCTTTTCCATTCATTCAGTTTTATTATTCACTGTTAAAAGAAAAACCGGTTTATACCCGCCAGTCGCTGGAACTACTGGTTAATTCGCCAAAAAATATTTCTTTTGAAAAAGCAAAAAAAGAGTTGGGGTATGAACCCCGCCCGCTGGAGCAAACACTGAGAGATGCATTTAACTGGTACATTGAAAACAAATATTTAAACTGATACTTATGTCACACGAGATTTTTAACCTGATTTGCTGGATTTGGATTGGCATTGGAGTTATTACATTTTTGGTTCTGCTAAAAATTCCACAACCTTACGGACGACATACAACAAAAAACTGGGGCCCGATGATAAATAACCGGCTTGGCTGGTTAATTATGGAATTGCCAGCATTGTTGGTATTTGTCTATTTTGCCCAGTTAACATCCACCTGGCTGAACCTGATGTTGCTAACGGCTTTTGCACTTTGGGTGTGGCACTATTTTAACCGGGCAATTATTTATCCGTTCAGACTGAAAACAAAGGGCAAAAAAATGCCGGTTGTAATTATGGGGTCAGCCATCTTTTTTAATCTGGTGAATGGTTTTATCAACGGTTACTGGCTTTCACATTTTGCCCCGGAAGATAAAATTGACTTTAATACCGATTTGCGTGTTCTAATTGGCGCAGTGGTATTTCTTATAGGATTCATCATCAATCAGTACCACGATTATATTTTGATAAATCTGAGGAAAGGTGAAAATACAGGTTACAAAATTCCGTATGGCGGACTTTTCAGGTTTGTTTCGTGTCCTAATTTTTTGGGTGAAATTATAACCTGGCTGGGTTTTTTTATCGTTACCCAAAGTTTGCCCGCGCTGGCTTTTTTGATCTGGACATTAGCCAATCTTGTTCCC
>JBBIVS010000253.1:0-5868 GCA_037439605.1 Draconibacterium sp.
TACCAAAAAACAAATCGCAGCAAACCCGGAATTGAAAGACGAATTTTACAGCAGGGCAACAGAATGTGGTTTAAAAAGGCTGGTTATTAAAAGAACAGGACAGCACAGTTGTATTGATAGAATTGTTATTTTAAAATTAAACAACGTAAAGAGGGGGCAGGGGCTCCCTCTTTTTTTAAAAATTCAATTAATGATGTAACGTTTGGTTCTGGAAACAGTCTTATACAAAAAAATTGTCTTATATGGCTTATTCAACTAAACTGTTTTTTTTCGTTTTAATCGTTACATATTCGGCACAGGCACAGGAACCTTTAAACAAAATTTACCTATCGAAAAAAATTGATGGAGCAAACATTAGTATTGACGGGATATTTAGTGAAAACGAATGGCTGAGTGCCCGTTGGGAAAACCATTTTGTCCAGCACCAGCCAAATGAAGGAAAACCACCCTATCAGAACACCGAATTTGCCCTGTTATATGAGGAAAACAACATTTACGTGGCAATAAAATGTTACGATTCAAGCCCCGACAGTATTTCGTACCGGTTGACCAGGCGCGATGAACTCGATGGCGATATGGCAGGAATTATTTTCGATTCATATAATGACAAACGCACGGGTTTCGCATTTTTTGTTTCAGCTGCCGGCGTAAAAAACGATATTCTGTTCAGCAACGATGGCACAAATGAAGACAACACCTGGGACCCGATTTGGTGGGTAAAAACACATAAAACTGAAGAAGGATGGAATGCCGAAATGCGTATTCCGCTTTCGCAACTGCGTTTCGAGGAGGTGGCAGAACAACAGTGGGGTTTGCAGGTTATCCGGAATATTTTTCGAAAAGATGAACTTTCGTCGTGGAAACTGATTGAACATGATGTTTCAGGGTTTATCTCGCAATCAGGAAGACTTACAGGTATTAAGGAAATCGAACCAAAAAAAACATTCGATTTAACCCCATACGTTGTCGCTCAAACGAGGCGTTTTGAAAAAGAACCCGAAAACCCGTTCAGGGCGAGGGGTAAAATAAACGATTTGAATGCCGGGCTGGATGCAAAAATCGGACTGACCAACTTTTTGACGATGGATTTAACCATTAATCCCGATTTTGGCCAGGTGGAAGCCGACCCATCGGAAGTAAACCTTTCCACTTTCGAAACCTTTTTTAAAGAACAGCGGCCTTTTTTCATCGAGGGCAAAAATATCTTAACATACCCGCTGCAGTTTGGCGATGGTGATTTTTCGGCGGAAGGGCTATTTTACTCGCGCCGGATTGGAAGGCAGCCACATTATTCACACAAAACCAATGACGGCGAATATGCCAAAGCACCTGAATTTACAAGAATTATCGGCGCAGCTAAAATCACCGGAAAAACAAATAAAGGTTTGTCGGTTGGAATTCTCGAAAGTTTAACAGCCCGCGAGGAGGCCGAAATTTCGGGCAATGGAACTGATTACATGCAATCGGTTGAACCGTTGACCAACTTTTTGGTAGGCCGGGTGCAACAGGATTTTAATGAAGGAAACACCTATTTGGGGGGAATGTTAACCGCCGTGAACCGGAAAATAAACGACGAGCATCTCGAATTTCTGCATACAAGCGCTTACACCGGCGGTATAGATTTAGTGCATAAATGGGACAATAAAAACTGGCTGCTCGATGCCGGCGCTTTTTTCAGCCAGGTAAACGGGAGCAAAGAGGCCATTTCGAGGACACAAAAAGCTTATTCTCACAATTTTCCGCGTCCTGACGCTGAATATGTGGAATACGATTCCACGCGCACATCGCTGAAAGGTACCGGCGGCAAATTTGCCGTTGCCAAGGTGGGTGGGCGGTTTAATTTTGGCGCCATATTTTCGTACAAATCACCTGAACTCGAAATAAACGATGTCGGTTATGCCACTCAGGCCGACAGGATTACGCAGGTAGTGTGGTCGGGGTTTGCATTTAACGAACCTTTTTCAATTTTCAGAAGGGCAAGGTTAAACCTGAACCAGTTTACCATTTGGGATTTTGGGGGAAACCTGAATATCCCCGGAATGAATTTCAACGGTAATGCACAGTTTAAAAATTACTGGTTTGCCCTTGCTGGAATATCGCTGAACGGCGAACAACTTCAGAATTCGTTGTTGCGCGGCGGCCCGGCATTGAAAGTTCCGGGCGGCAAAAACATTTTTTTCGACTTAAAAACAAATCAGCAACGAAAACTGACCTTCGAGGTTGAGGCGCGGAAATATTTCAGCAATGAAAAAAATTTCAGAATGAACGATGAGTATGAACTGACCGTTGGTTACCGGCCACTGAAATCGCTGAACATTAGTATTTCTCCTGAAATTGAGCGTTATAGCGACGAACTGATGTACGTAACCCAAAAAAGTTTCATGAACGACATGCGTTACATCATGTCGCATATCGACAGAAAAACAGCAAGCATGTCGCTGCGTGTGAACTACAACATTACCCCCGATTTGACCATTCAGTACTGGGGACAACCATTTGTGGCCACCGGCGAATATTCGGTTTACAAATACATTTCCCACAGTAAAGCTGATGCGCTTACCGACAGGTATCAGAATTACAATGAAAACCAAATAAGCACCGATGGACAATACTATTTTATCGACGAAAATCGGGATGGGCAAACCGATTATCAATTTCAGAAACCCGATTTCAACATAAAGGAATTTCTTTCAAACCTTGTGGTCAGGTGGGAATACAGGCCCGGTTCAACCGTTTACCTGGTGTGGTCGCAAACCCGCAACCATTACGAAAACAACGGGTCTTTTGAAATTGCCAACAATGTTGAAAAACTTTTCGCCCAGGGGGCCGATAATATATTCCTTGTAAAATTTTCATACCGTTTTGGGAGATAACTGTTTCTGAAATTAAAAGTTATTGATATGTTTGTTAAATTCCAAAACAGGTGCTATGAAGAACTATTTAAAAAATCATCCTTTTGCCATCATCGGGTTGATGGCAATACCAATGCTGATTTTTACAGTTATCATGGAAATGTTCTTTCCAAAGATGAACAATAATGAATACCAGAGTTTTATCATTGCTTTCGAATTTGCTTCAACACCTGAACAAATTCATCAGCTTTTTGAAGGTTTTTCAACCGATACTTTCAGAAATATTGATACAGGGAATTACATCGATTTTGGTTTTATGTTAACATACACACTTTTCCTGGTGCTTTTCTTTCATAAAGCCGCTAAAACATTCAATAAAATGTGGCTGTTAACAGGTATTCCGTTTTCATTAATCGTATTGCTGGCCGATGTTGCTGAAAATATATTTCTTTTAAAAATCACAGGAATTTACACACCTGAAATTGCCGATTCAGAATTGATTCCGTTACTAAGCAAACTTCATTTTTTTACCTGGATAAAATGGGGCGGACTTGCCTTGATATTTGCTATTTTTTCATTTCGTTCAATGGGCAAAAAGATTCTTAAACACATTGAAGGAGTGGTATTTATTATCCCGTTGCTTTTTAGTTTCTGGGCTATGTCCAACGATCCGATGGGAGTTTCAAGATTTACACTTTCCATTGCCCTCTCCTTTTTTCTGCTTTTGTTTTACTGTTTCTGGCATAAGGCAAAAAAAATTGAAAAATTCAGGAAGAAATTAGAATTTGAGTAATTTTCTTTTTGCTAAGAAATTGTGCATGTTAAACAATATTTTATTTGGTTTAATTGATTATCTCTTGTAAATTTCATCCGCAATAAACGTTAAAAAGTAAACTTATGGCTGGAATATTTAAATTTACGTTTGGCCCCTGGAATATTCATGAAGGCGCGGATCCATTCGGGCCTGCAGTCAGAAAATCAGTTGATTTTGACAGAAAGCTGAAGTATTATAAGGAACTGGGCTACGATGCCATTCAGTTTCATGATGATGATGCCGTTCCTGATTTAAATAACCTTTCGACTTTGCAGATTGTGGAAGCTTCGCAAAGCTTAAGAAAGCGGCTTGCCGATAAAGGATTGGCCGCTGAGTTTGTAGCACCCCGGTTGTGGGAAGACCCAAGAACAATTGACGGCGGATACACTGCCAACAGTGCAAAAGACAGGAAATATGCCATTGAAAGATCGAAAATAGCCATTGATATTGCCGAAGAACTTGGAACCGATTTGATTGTTTTGTGGCTTGCCCGCGAAGGAACATACATCAGGGAGGCAAAAGACAGCAAAGTGGCTGTTGAAAGACTTGTTGAAGCCATTAATACCATGCTTGAATACCACCCCACAATTCGAATTTGCATTGAACCAAAACCCAATGAACCAATGGACCTTGCATATATCCCAACTGCCGGACATGCAATTGCATTGGGAATGTTAACTGTCGATCCAAAAAGAGTTGGGGTAAATATCGAAAGCGCACATGCCATTCTCGCCAATCTTGATCCTTCGGATGAAATGGGCTTTGCTCTTGCCCATAAAAAACTTTGGACAGTGCATCTCAATGATCAAAACGGGTTGAAATTTGACCAGGACAAATCTTTTGGCTCTGTTGATTTAAGAAGGGCCTTTAACCAGGTTCGGATTCTGGATAAACACGATTACGGTAAAAATGGCGAATATGTTGGAATGGACGTGAAAGCCATGCGTACGCAAAAAAATGGTTCAGCTGTAAAACACCTGACCAACAGCAAGGAGATTTTCTTGAAATTACTCGAAATCTCCAGGTCGCTTGACGACACTTATATTGAAAAATGCCGTGAAGAACTTAATTACGAGGAACTTGACTTGTACATCATAAAAGCCTTATTGGGAAGTTAAAAATAACAATCTTAAACCTAAATTTCTAAACCATGAATGACCAATCTTTTTCAGTATCGCGCCGGAAGTTTTTACAAACGGCTGCAACGGCTGCCATTGCAGCCCCGCTTATATTTGAATCGTGTGCGCCAAAAACCAAACTCCGCCATGCCTGCATCGGTGTGGGAGGAATGATGGGATTGAATGACCTTCAAAATTTTGTTTCGCACCCTGATGTTCAGGTTGTTGCAATTTGCGATGTTGACGAAAACTTTTTAAAAAAAGCGCTTGAAATTGTGCCCGGCGCCCGCACTTATTCCGACTGGAGGGAACTTCTATATAAAGAGGCGAACAATATCGATTCGGTTAATGTAACAGTACCCGATCACAATCACTTCACCATTTCATATCATGCCATTCAGCTTGGCAAACATGTCTATTGCCAAAAACCAATGTGCCACGATGTTGCAGAGGTACGTTTGCTTACCGAAGCCTCTGAGAACTACAAGGTAAAAACACAGTTGGGAACACAGTATGCATCATCTCAAAACGACCGCAGGGCAGTGCAACTGATAAAAGCGGGTGCAGTTGGTAAGGTAAAACATGTTTATTTATGTTCGAACCGGCCGGGAGCTGAGAAATACCGTTTGGCCGGTCCGCGGCCTATGGAAGGAGCAGAACCACCTGCAAACCTGAATTGGGATGTTTGGATTGGTACGGCGCCATTTCGCAATTATGTTCCTGATTTATACCACACTGTTATGTGGCGAAGCTGGCTCGATTTCGGCACGGGTTGGTCGGGCGATATTGGTTGCCATATTTTTGACGCTGTGTGGAAAGGATTGGGTTTGACAGCACCAATGAATGTCATTGCAAAAGTACAGCAATCATGGCAGGAATCTCCGGAACGCCAGGCGGATACATGGCCACAATCGAACCACATTAAATGGACATTTCCGGGTAATTCGATGACTGAATCGGATTAGCTTCCCATTGAATGGTTTGATGGTGAATTTTACCCGCCTAAAGAAATACAGGATTTATTTCATGGCGACACCTATCCTCCTGAATCCGCCATGCTGGTTGGCACCGAAGGAGCACTGCT
>JBBIVS010000254.1:0-5809 GCA_037439605.1 Draconibacterium sp.
AGAACCATTTCTTCCATGACATCTGTTTTGTTTTTATTTCCCCCAATTGGAAGGATCTTCACGCCATTTCATTAATGTTTCAACCTGATCGGCTGTGATTTCTCCAATTTCAACGGCAGTGTCAATTAAAATCTGGTAGCGGCTGAGCGCTGTCAGTTCAATTCCGGCTTTTTTGAAATTGTCGATGGCAAGTTGAAAATTGTAGGTAAAAATGGCAACCATTCCAATCACAACACCGCCATAATTATTTACTGCTTCTGCTGCATGTAAACTGCTGATTCCTGTTGAAACCAAATCTTCAACCACCACCACCTTTTGATTTGGGTTTAAATCACCTTCTATCAGATTTTCCAAACCATGATCTTTTGGTTTCGAACGGATATAAATAAATGGCAATCCCAGCACATCGGCAACCAACGCACCAATTGCAATTGCGCCTGTGGCAACTCCTGCAATAACTTCAGCCTCAGGATATTTCTCCCTGATAATATCAACAAACCTGTCGCGAATAAAGGTACGTGTTGCTGGATATGATAAAATTTTGCGGTTATCGCAGTAAATGGGAGATTTCCAGCCCGAGGCCCATGTAAAAGGATTTGTTGGCTGAATTTTTATAGTGTTTATTTCAAGTAATTTTTTTGTAACTTCAATCTGAACATTTTCCATAATTTATATGCAATTTTAATTCAAAAACAAATGTATGAAGTTTTTTGGAACGACAGGAAGATAGTAATCACCTCCTCAGAGAATATCCAATTTATTAAGGCAGCGGTAAGATTTGAGAACATTAATTCACATGAAGAAGTTAAAGATTGGTTTTTGGATTTTACTAACTCAGAGAGTGTTTCAGCGATTTTATCACATCCAATCCCGGAAAAATTTTGGAATGAGATATTTGTGCCTGCTTTTAATCCGGTGCCTGCCGCCGGAGGAATTGTTATCCGCAATGAAAAATTTCTTTTCATTTTCAGGAACGGTAAATGGGACTTACCCAAAGGGAAAATTGACGCGGGAGAATCGGCAGAAGAAGCTGCTTTGCGCGAAGTAGCTGAAGAATGTGGAATTGAAGGACACCGGATTATTAAAAAATTGCCTTCTACTTTTCATATTTATGAATCGTTCTACCCTGATACTTTCGGGCAATGGATTTTGAAAGAAACTCACTGGTATGAAATGAGTTATCGGGGAAATGAAAGTGGTACACCTCAGACCAACGAAAACATCACTAAAATAAAATGGTTTGCAAAAAATGAACTTGAGGAAGTTTTGCAAAATACTTATGAAAATTTGAAACCGGTAATTTCAATTTATAAGGAGTAAGTCAGGGATTTAAAAATTTTCCAATAAACTCACCATGTAACTCAAAGCCATCCGCATTTCGCCGTAACTTACCTCATCGCCAAAAAATGTTTTTGCCTCACTAAAACTTTTATTTCCGGCAGTATTGAAATATGCAGTTATTTTTTCCAGTTTCTCCGGTTTTAAAAATTGTTTTACATCGATTTTGCCCAATCCAACATAATGTGCCAAATGATTTTCAATGGTGTTTTGCGTTAAAGCCCTTTCTTTAGCAATTTCAGCAACAGTTTTGCCCGATTTGAAAAGTTCAAAGCTTATCTTTTTAGTATCCGGTTTTGGTTCTTTCTTTATTGACAGAACTTCTTTTAATGGAATTTTGCCCTTTTCGATGTTATTCTCATCGCAGAAATGCTGAATGATTTGTATTATATCAGAGCCAAATTGCTCTATCTTTTTTGCACCCATTCCGTTAATCAACCGCAAAGTTGCTGAATCAGTAGGCAGGTAATTCACCAGTTCAATCAATGCTTTTTGTGAAAATACCATGTAAATGGGGACTGCCAGTTCAGAAGCTTTTTCAAAACGCCAGGAACGCAGCAGCGAATACAACAGCGGATGTGGAATATTGTCGGGACTTAATATTTCTTTTGCTTTTAATTTTTTCACCGACGGTTTTCCGGTATCGATAATTGCTTTTGCACGGGCATCCAGTAACATTTTAACATTGAACCCGTTTTTACACACTTCAAAACCTGCCAGTTTTGTATCGGCATCTTCCAAAAGCCGCGAGGCAGTGTTGCCAATTTGTTTTCGTAACGCTCTGTTATCCAGTTCCAAATCGGCCTTTGACAAACCATCAACAATTATGGTTTTTACTTTTTCTTCAAAATATATGGCAGCTTTCGAAATCCGATCCTGTAATCTGGTATTTTGCTCAACATCAGGCTGAACTTCTAAAAGCTGGTTGATTTGATTTTGAAATTTTTCGGATACCTCAAACAATTCAGTCGCAAAAACTCCCTGAATTTTAATGAAATGCCCAATCAAAATCTCAGGAACAGCAGAAGTGTTTTCCTGCATCAGTTTGATTAACGAATTCAATAGGTATGAACCTAAATTAAATCGGAAAAGTTCCGTAAGCAATTCGCGTTGATAAGCCAGTTTAGCTTCGGTTAATTCTTTTTCGCCGGGTTGGTTTTCCTCCACTTTTTGAATAAAACCACTCACTGTTCCATCGTTGATGATGCTGCGGTTCATAATGGGCGTACTTAAAACCATGCCTTCCAATGTTTTGCAACGGCTTAACGCTACATAAACCTGCCCATGTGCAAAGGATGCCTCGGCATCGATTATCGCCTTTTCAAAAGTCAAACCCTGGCTTTTATGAATTGTAATTGCCCACGCAAGTTTTAACGGAATCTGACTGAATGAACCTTCAACTTCTTCTTTTATTTCTGCAGTATTATCATCAATCGAATATTTTATGTTTTCCCATAGCAACGGGGTAACTTCTATTTCATTGTCTTCACCGGGACAACGCACAAAAACTGTATCATCTTCAATATCTGTTATTTTACCAATTTTCCCGTTGTAAAACAGCTTTTCAGGTGAGGGATCATTTTTTACAAACATCACCTGAGCTCCGATTTTCAGTTTTAAATCCAAATCGGTTGGGTATGAATAATCCGGAAATTTACCATCGATTTTAGCGGTAAAAACCTGTGCTTTTGCAGAAATTAGCCTCAGTTTTGAATCGTTTATCCGGTCGGCCTGAACATTGTGTGTGCAAAGCGTAATGTAGCCATCCTCTTCAGCGGGTTGAAATCCAGGCAAATACCGCTTGTTTAGAATAGCAACCGCTTCCTGGTCGAGTTGTTTATCGCGAACTTTGTTGAGCACTGAAATAAACAAATCGTCCTGCTGGCGAAAAACATGGTTAAGTTCGATACTGACAAATGAAGTTTCGCGCAAAACCTTGCTGCTGAAAAAATAAACCGTTTCGTACTCTCGTTTCAGTAAATCCCATTCTTCATTTTTCACCACCGGAGCCAGTTGCTGAAGGTCGCCAATCATTAAAACCTGTGCCCCTCCAAAAGGTTTGTTCCGGTTTTTAAAGCGACGCAAAACCCTGTCAACTGCATCCAGAATATCGGCACGTACCATGCTGATTTCGTCAATCACAAGCAAATCGAGGCTGCGGATGATGTTGATTTTTTCTCGGTTAAAACGCATTTGACCGGTTTGCTCGCGCTCAATGCCAATTTGCGGGGCAAATGACAACTGGAAAAACGAGTGAATGGTAACTCCACCGGCATTAATTGCAGCTACTCCGGTTGGTGCAACCACAATCAACCGTTTTGGCGATTTTTCTTTCAAACTTTTTAGAAAAGTTGTTTTCCCAGTGCCTGCTTTCCCGGTTAAAAAAATGTTTTGCCCGGTAAATCTGACAAAATTAAAGGCGAGTTCGAGTTGCTTGTTGGTTTGCACTTTATATTGATTTATGTTGTTTTTATTTAGAGTTAATTCTCTTTATTAATTTCAAGGACATAAGCATAATCTGAGATTATTTTTAACTGTCCAACACTTTTTTCTTTTGAAAGTTCTTTACACTTCAAAACATCACCAAGAATTTTCACAGATTCGCGCAATTCCCTTAATTGCTCATTTTGTTGAGCCAACTTTTTTTCGTTAAGTGAATAACCTTGTATAAGGTAATCTTTTAAAATTTTATTTGCCCAGATTCGGAATTCAGTGCCTCGTTTGGAATTAACTCTATAACCAACAGCTATAATTATATCCAGATTATAATAATTAATGTTTCTTGATATTATCCGATCTCCTTCTTTTTGAACTTGTGCAATTTTTGCACAAGTTGAATCTTCATTCAATTCTTCTGATTTGTAAACATTTAAAATATGTCTATTAACAGAAGTCCGATCTGTTTGAAACAGTTCTGCTAATTGGTATTGGTTTAACCAAACTGTATCGTTTTCCAATACTACCTGAACCTGGGTTTTCCCATCTTCAGATTTAAATATTTCGATAGCGGAATTATTCATCGCATAATTTTGCATAAAATTATTAAAAATGAAAATACAGCCTAATGTATTCTTTGGATAGAAATTGGAAGAACAACTGACAATAAAAAGCGCTTTATTTGTTTGCTTTTAAAACCAAATCATCATACTCACGTCCATCAGCAACTGCTTCAATAACAGTTGGCCCTTCCGACGAAAATGCCTGTTTAAGTGCAATTTGATATTCAGCGCGATTTGTTGCCCTGATTACCGGCACGCCAAAGTAATGGTTGGTGGGTTCAACGGGCAATTCATTCAAATCAGTTCCGTAATGGTTATCGTAGTTCTTTTTGCCTTGTTTAATGCGAATCAGCGACAGACTGTTATCATAAATCACGATGAATACTATTTTCAGGTTCAGGCGTTTAGCGGTTGCCAGTTCGCCCACGGTCATTAAAAATCCGCCATCGCCCATTAAAGCAGCAACCTGCAAATCAGGATGGCAAAGTTTTGCTGCAAGTGCTGCCGGGACTGCAAATCCCATCGACGACCATCCATTTGTCATCAGCAACTTTTCCGGTGAAGGAGTTCGCCACATTTGACCAATTAAATGTAAATGTGCGCCCACATCAACCGTTAAAATCCCATCTTCCGGAAGTACTTTTCGCAATTCGTCAACAACTGCAAGCGGGCCAAAACTTTCTTCTAACGGGGCTAATTTTTTAAAGATTTCCAATTTTCTGGCCTTCAGAATCTGCTGATTCCAGTTCTTTTTATCACATTGAAACGAAATAAAACTTTCAAGCAAATCATTCAGATTCCCTGTAACATCAATCACTTCAGGATATTCTTCCCTGTCGATTTCAGCTGGTTCGCTGTCGAGATGAATGAGCGTTACCCGCGGCATCCACTCTTCGTAACTGAATTCCACCGGATCGTAACCAATTCCAATCACCAAATCTGCTTCGCGATAAGTTTCGGCAACAAGATTGGAAAGTGCATGAAACAGCACACCAGAATACAACGGATGATTCTCAGGAAACAATCCTTTTGCCATCGGGGTAACCACAACGGGGAGATTAAATTTCTCTGCCAGTTGAATTATGAAATCTTTAATTTGGAAACGCACAGCAGATAAACCAATTGCGATTAAAGGTTTTTTCGACTTCTGAAAAACCAATTCAGCTTTATTTATTGCTTCGAATAACTTTTCATCCGCAAGATATTTTTCAAGCCGGAGGTAATTTACCGGATTATCCGTTTCTGCGGCCAAAAACATCCCTATTCCGGCAGGTACACCAACATGCACTGGTCCCGGAACTTCTGAAACCGCAATTCCAGCAGCTTTCAGAATGATTTCATTTACATTGTTGCAATTAAACCGGGTAGTCCATTTTGTAATAGGTTCAAAAAGCGCCTGATGATCAATGTTCATTTGAACTTTCCGGTTGAGTAAATGAGCGGGCATTTCGTCGGTAAATGCAATGAGTGGA
>JBBIVS010000255.1:0-1323 GCA_037439605.1 Draconibacterium sp.
AAAAAGAATTTTTGGTTTGGTGTTGGCGCTGGAAACTGGGAGGAGGAATTTAAAAAGGCATACATCAACAGTAATTCGAAATTGGAAAGGGAACTTTATGCATCGTCTCATAACCAGTATTTAAATTACATGGTGAAATTTGGCATTGCAGGATTAGTGGCTTTTTTGTTTTTTATAATTTACCCTGTAATAAAAACCAAATGTTACACTGATCCCTTATTTCTGATTTTCCTTGTATTCCTGTTTTTTGCCAACTTTGCCGATTCGAATTTCGAAACCCACATGGGAAGCTCATTTTTCCTTTTCTTTTATTGCCTGTTTGTTATTTATGAATCTGATTCTTATTTAATTATTTCAGAAAAATACTTAGCACTGTATTCTTAAAAATAAGAATGGTACGGTAAAATCAATGATTCATAGATTCTTTTTATAGATGGGAAACGAACCTTTTAGTGTTCTTCTTGTTTTCATTGCAACAAATAAAAATTTTACAGAATGAAAAAAAGAAATATTTTAACACTGATTGGAATCGTTTCAATTTCAATTACTTCAATGGGGTTATTGACATCGTTTACCGGTGATTCAAAGGCATTCGATGGTCATAAATTTCCGGAACTCGGATATGCATACAATGCACTTGAGCCATACATTGATGCTCAAACCATGGAAATTCACTATTCGCGTCACCACAAGGCATATTACACTAATTTTATGACTGCTGCCGAAGGTACCCACATGTTGAAAACGCCAATGGAACAGATTTTTGCCAATATGAGCAAGCATTCGGCAACGGTGCGGAATAATGGCGGGGGATATTACAATCACAACCTCTTCTGGGAAAATATGACCTCTGAAAAAAATGAAATTCCTGCCCAGTTGAAATCGGCTATCGAAAAAGAATTTGGTTCGGTTGAAGCATTCAAGGAAACTTTCAATAAAGCTGCGATGGGCCGTTTCGGAAGTGGCTGGGCATGGTTGTCAGTCGATAAAAACGGAAAACTGTTTGTTTCGTCAACTGCCAATCAGGATAATCCGCTGATGGATGTTGTTGAAGAAAGAGGTATTCCGATTCTCGGGCTTGATGTTTGGGAACATGCCTATTACCTGAAATATCAGAACAAGAGGGCTGACTATGTAAATGTTTTCTGGAATGTGGTAAACTGGAAAGTTGTAAACGACAGGTTGAACGCTGCCTTGAAAAAATAATCGTACCAATTTTAAAAATTACAATTGGTACATTCATTCAGGCTCGTTATTTTTGAAGTATAAATTCAAAAATAATGAGCCTGAATTTTTGTTTTATCGGGGCTGGAAATCTTGCCA
>JBBIVS010000255.1:1358-5804 GCA_037439605.1 Draconibacterium sp.
TATATTACAGATTTACAGTCGAACCAAAAAATCGGCAAAAGATTTGGCCGATATCCTTTCGGTAAAGTACACCAATTCTGTGAATGACATAGATAATAATGCCGATATTTACTTCGTTGCAATTAATGATTCGGCGGTTGAAGAGATTTTATCGAAAATAAATTTTAGTAACAAGTTGGTAATTCATTGTTCTGGTAGCCTTCCTCTTTCACTGCTCAAAAACTGTTCTGAAAATATTGGAGTTTTTTATCCGATGCAAACTTTTTCTAAAAACAGGGATGTAAATTTTAAGGAAATACCTGTTTTTATTGAGGCCAATTCTCTTGAAAATGAAAAAATCATACTTCATATTGCAAATGAGATTTCCAATTCGGTATTTGTAATTAATTCCGAAAAAAGAAAGATATTGCATATTTCAGCTGTTTTTGCTTGCAATTTTGTGAATCATTTTTACACAGTAGCTGCCGAAATTCTGAAATCGAAAGATATTCCATTCGAAGTTTTAAAGCCTTTAATTTTGGAAACGGCACTAAAAGTTCAGGAACTGGAGCCGGCAAAAGCACAAACGGGACCTGCTGTGCGTTTCGATGAAAACATAATTAAGTCTCATTTAAACGAATTAAATTCACTTAACGATTACAAACAGTTGTACATGTCGGTTTCAAAAAGTATTTTTAAGCACCATAAAAAGTAAATCATGGATTTTTTCAAGGAGGAACTTAAAAATATCAAAGCTTTTATATTCGATGTTGACGGAGTTTTGTCGCGCGATACTTCACCTTTAAATGACGCAGGCGATCCGGTTCGAACGGCCAATGTAAAAGACGGATTTGCCATTCGGAACGCAATTAATCTTGGATTTCCGGTTGCAGTTATCACGGGTGGTTACATCGACAGGGTTCGGTTGCGGCACGAAAAACTGGGAGTAAAATATTATTACGATAACGTACGAGACAAAGTGGAAAGTTTAAAGGATTTTAGTAAAAAAACGGGTATCGATCCCAAATACATCCTGTTTATGGGCGACGATTTGGTAGATTATAAAATAATGACCGAAGTTGGAATTCCGGTTTGTCCCAAAGATGCGGTTTCCGAAATTAAGGTAATTTCTAAATATATTTCAGATAAAAAAGGTGGTGAAGGATGTGTGCGCGATGTTATTGAACAAACTTTACGCGCCCAAAATAAATGGTTTAATACAGAAATGCTTTTAAACAGTTCCTTTTAAATGAAGTGGTTGCCCGGTTACAATTATATACTTGCTTCAAAATCGCCCCGGCGCCAGGAGTTAATTCGTTCGTTAGGAATTGATTTTCAAGTAATTTTAAAAGAAGTTGAAGAAAACTACCCTGATAATCTTACCAAAGAAGAAATTCCGGTATTTCTGGCCGAACTTAAATCAAAATCTCTGATTGACGAATTAAAGGAAAATGATTTGCTGATTACTGCCGATACCATTGTTTGGCTAAATGGCGAAGTACTGGGTAAACCAGCCAACAAGGATGAAGCAATTAAAATACTCCAAAAATTAAGCGATAATGAGCATCAGGTGATAACAGGCGTTTGCTTAACCTCGTTACGTAAACAAAAGTCATTTTATTCCATTTCAAACGTAAGGTTTAAAAAACTGTCACTTTCAGAAATTGAGTATTATGTTACCGAGTTCAATCCGATTGATAAAGCCGGCGCTTATGGCATCCAGGAATGGATTGGTTACATTGGTATTACACATATCGAAGGCTCTTTTTTCAATGTAATGGGACTACCTGTTCAGCAACTTTATAACGAAATACAGAACTTCTGAAAAGACACTTTAAAAAGGTTTCAAAATTTGATGTGTTGCATAACAATATAAATCTGAATTTTAATCTTTAACCCTTTTCACAGATAATTCGTAAATTGTTTAAAACATAATTAAAAACAATATTATTTATTATCAGATGAAGTATTTAATTTATTTAATTCTCACTCTTTTTTTAATGAATGGATGCAGCAAAAAACAAAGTGAACCTGTTGAGGTTGGTTTGTTGATTCATGCATTGGATCATGAAAGGTGGGAAAACGACCGGGACTTTTTTGTTGAAAAGGTTCAGGAACTTGGAGGAACTGTTAAAGTTAAAATTGCCGAAAACGATGCCAGCGCACAGTTGGCTCAGGCAAAAGAACTGCTCGCCAACGGTGTTGACGTTTTAGTGGTGGTACCGGTTGACCAGTATGCTGCTGCCGAAATTGTGAAAGAAGCTCATGCCAAAAACGTAAAAGTTATTTCTTATGACCGGTTGATTAAAAACTGCAAACTCGATTACTACATATCAACCGACAATGTGAAAATTGGCGAATTACAAGCCAACTATCTTACCCGGATTAAACCAGTTGGAAAATATGCGTTGATTGGAGGGGCAAAAAACGACAATAACAGCATGTTTTTGTACCTGGGGCAAATGAACGAACTTCAACCTTTGGTTGAAAAAGGAGATATCAAAATCGTGTACAACGAATTTACTGATTCATGGGACGAATCGGAGGGTTACGCCCATACTAAAAAGATTTTGAAAAATTCAAAAGATATTGACGCGATAATTGCCGGAAACGACGCGATAGCCCGTGGAGTGCTGAAAGCATTGCTTGAAGCGGGAAAAGAAGGCAAAGTGCTACTTGCCGGAATGGATGCTGATTTATTTAATCTGCAGGAAATAGTTGCCGGACACCAAACGTGCACTATTTATAAACCTTATGAAAAATTAGCAGCAACTGCTGCAGAACTGGCAATGAAACTTGGAAATGGAGAAGAATATGAAAGAACATTTCAAACCATTAGTAATGGCGAAATGCTTGTTCCATCGGTGTTTCATGATGGGATGTTGGTTAACCGTGAAAATCTGAAACTGACTGTTATTTCCGAAGGTTATAAAAAAGCGGAAGAAATATACAAGTAACAATAGTTTTTATGTTTTAATTAATTATGTATGAATAAGAGGATTCCTGAAGTCGGGTCCTTTTTTATTATGCCAATAACAAACAAATGTTTTTTTTGCATTTTTATTATGAAAAGCATATATTAATATGGTTATAGTTTTATCAAAATTCAAAGGGTAAGAGCACAACTTCAAAAACAAAATTCAGCCATTTGAATAAGGCAATTGCACTAGCCAAAGGTGCAATGTTGATAATATTTGGTCTGTGGCTTTTAAAATCACCTATGGAAAATTTAACAAGGCTGAGTTTACTTTTTGGCATTTTATTTATATTTGGTGGTTTGCTAATTAAATAATTTGCTTTGTATTTGTTTAGTTCTTACATTTCACCAAAATAATTAAATCTAAAAGTAATAGGAGGATCTGATTTATGTACTGTTATTAAAAACTTCAGAATAGGTAGCCATTTATAAAATATTTCTGCTGGTTACCTTCAAAATTGAGAGACAATTCAAACTTTATCTAACATTAATTAAACAAATTTTATGAACAAAAATGAATTTGAATGTTCCGGATTTTCCGGAATTATGATGAAATCTTTTCTGTCGTTCATGTTGGTTATGATAGTTTTGCTGACTTCGTTTTTACAGGTTTCGGCAAATGCATTTCAGCAACAAACGGTATCAGGGAAAGTAATTGATTCAAAAGGACAACCGCTTCCAGGTGTTTCTGTAGTTATTAAGGGAACAACGCGGGGAACAATTACCGATTATGAGGGGATTTATTCTTTGCCCGAGGCTCCGGGTAATGCCACACTTCAGTTCAGTTTCGTTGGAATGGTAGAACAGGAAGTGGTTGTTGGCAATCAGTCAACCATAAATATTACCATGCAGGAGGAGGCAATTGGACTTGGAGAAGTTGTTGTAACTGCATTAGGTATAAAAAAGGAAAGTAAAAGCTTGGGATACGCAACCTCTACGGTTAATTCCGAACAACTTACTGTAAACCGTACTCCAAACATGATGAACGCTCTGTCAGGAAAGATTGCAGGTGTAAGTATTTCAAGTTTGGGCACAGGTCCGAACGGTACGTCAAAAATCCGTATTCGCGGTCAATCTTCAATATCAGGTCAAAATAATCCTTTAATCGTTGTTAATGGCGTTCCGATAGATAATACAAATTTCGGGTCAAATCCTAACAATGCCGGTTCTGACAGTTCAATCGGAGTTCGTGGTGGTGGAATCACTTCTGATGGTGGTGACGGACTTGCAAGTATTAATCCCGATGATGTTGAAAGCATGACAGTTCTGAAAGGAGCTGCTGCTTCCGCTTTGTACGGTTCTCGTGCAAAAGACGGTGTAATTATGATCACCACAAAATCAAAGGGAGAACAGAAAGGGATCGGGGTTTCGTATAATATTAACTATACCAACGAAACACCACTGGATTACACCGATTATCAGTATGAATATGGCCAGGGTGAACAGGGAGTACGCCCGACAACAGCAAACCCAACCTCCGGACAATGGTC